>JABFVP010000596.1 GCA_013362725.1 Cupriavidus sp. | reverse complement strand
CAGGCGGAGCGCACCCCATCGACTGCCCCGGCCAATACCAGCGACACGCCGCTGGGCAAGGTGCTGGCACCGCGCCTGGCCAAGCGCCCCGGTGAGTCGCTGTTCTACCCGCTGCTGTCCGGGCCCGACGCGCTCGCCGCGCGGCTGGCGATGGCGCGCGCGGCGCAGCGCAGCCTGGACCTGCAGACCTATATCTTCGAGCCCACCGGCACTGGCGCGGCCGTGCTGGGCGACATCCTGGACGCAGCCGACCGCGGCGTGCGCGTGCGCATGCTGCTCGACGACCTGCATACCGGCGGACTCGACAAGGTCCTGTCGGCAATCGATTCGCATCCCAATATCGAAGTGCGGCTGTTCAACCCGTTCGCCAACCGCAGCGTGCGCTGGCTGGAACTGCTCGTCAGCTTTAACCGCCTGGACCGGCGCATGCACAACAAGTCGATGACGGTGGACAACCAGATCACGCTGCTGGGCGGGCGCAATGTCGGCGACGCGTATTTCTCGGCGCGCACCGACATGGATTTCAGCGACCTCGACGTGCTGGTGGCCGGGCCGGCGGTGCCGCAGGTGTCCGCGGTGTTCGACGAATACTGGAACGACGCGTCTTCCTATCCCGTGGTGGCGCTGATCCCCGCCGGCAAGGAGGCGCCGGTGGAAATGCGCAGCCTGCGCAAGCGGCTGGAGGCGCGCGGCGACCAGGCCGTGGCCAGCCCCTACGTGCAGGAGCTGCTGGATTCGGGCCTGGCCAGGGGCATCGAAACCGGCCACATGCCCGGCTACTACGGCAAGGCCGTGGTGGTCTCAGACAAGGCGGCCAAGATTACGCATCAGACCCATGACGACCCCGGCCACGCCACCGCCCGGCTGGAGAAGATGATCAGCAGTGCGCAGAAAGAGGTGCTGCTGATCTCGCCGTATTTCGTGCCCGACGACGACGGCGAAGCCTGGCTGATCGCGCTGGCGCGGCGCGGCATCCGCGTGCGCATACTGACCAACTCGTTCGAAGCCACCGATGTCAGCCCGGTGCACGCGGGCTACGCGCCGCACCGCCGGGCACTGGTCGCCGCCGGCGTGGAGCTGTACGAGCTCAAGCCCAGCGCCTACGCCGAGCTGGCCAACCGCGGCAAGGCCGCGCGCGGCTCGCGCTCGCGCGCCTGGCTGTCTTCCAGCCGCGCCAGCCTGCACGCCAAGAACTACATCGTCGACCGGCGCCTGGTCTTTATCGGCTCGCTCAACATGGACCCGCGCTCGGCCAAGCTGAATACCGAGATGGGCGTGGTGCTCGACAGTCCGGCGCTGGCCGAGCGCATGACCCGGTCCACCGAAGACGGCCTGCTCGACATGGCCTACCGCGTCGGGCTGCAGACCGACGGCGACGGCGGCAATCCGCGCCTGACCTGGACCACGCGCGAGTAGGGACAGCTGGTGGTCTACGACCACGAGCCCGGCATGGGCCCGCTGCAACATCTGGGCATCGGCGTGCTGCGTGTGCTCCCGATCAAGGAAGAGCTTTAAAGCGGCACCGGCGGGCGGCCCGCGGCTTTCCTGAATCCCGGTTTGGGGGTATTTTTTTCGGCACCGTAGCTCCCCTTCGGAGGAATTCCATGAAAGCTGCAGTGCTGCATCAACCCAGGACGCCGCTGGTGATCGAAGACGTGGTCATCGGCAAGCCCGGACCGCGCGAAGTGCTGGTGCGTACCGCCGCCGTCGGCGTGTGCCACTCCGACCTGCATTTCGTGGACGGCGCCTACCCGCACCCCGTTCCCACCATCCCGGGCCACGAGGCCGCAGGCGTGGTCGAGCAGGTAGGCTCTGAAGTCCGCACGGTCAAGCCCGGCGACCACGTGATCACCTGCCTGTCG
This sequence comes from Cupriavidus sp., assembly GCA_013362725.1. Lineage (GTDB taxonomy): Bacteria > Pseudomonadota > Gammaproteobacteria > Burkholderiales > Burkholderiaceae > Cupriavidus. The sequence continues at coordinate 1,314 of JABFVP010000596.1, read as the reverse complement.
GCCTACTGCGGCCATTGCGAGCATTGCCTGACCGGCCATCTGTCGCTATGCACCGAGCCCGATACCCGCCGCCGCGAAGAGGAGGAACCGCGGCTGCGGGCCGCCCATGGCAACGCCATGCACCAGTTCCTGAACCTGTCGGCCTTCGCCGAGCAGATGCTGATCCATGAGCACGCGCTGGTGGCGATCCGGCGCGACATGCCGCTGGACCGCGCCGCGCTGATCGGCTGCGCGGTGACGACCGGCATGGGCGCCGTGATCCATACCGCCAGGGTGCAGCCGGGCGAGACCGTCGCCGTGATCGGCTGCGGCGGCATCGGGCTGGCCACGGTCAACAGCGCCGCCATTGCCGGCGCGGGCCGCATCATCGCCATCGACCGGGTGCCCCGCAAGCTGGAACTGGCCCGCAAGTTCGGCGCGACCGACGTGATCGACGCCAGCGAGGGCAATGTGCCGGACGCGGTGCGCGCCCTCACCGGCGGCGGCGTGCACCATGCCTTCGAAGCCATCGGCCTGAAGGAGACCACCGAGCAGGCCTTTGCCATGCTGCGCCGCGGCGGCACCGCCACGGTCATCGGCATGATCGCGCCGGGCGTCAAGATCGAGCTGAAGGGCAGTGATTTCCTCGGCGAGAAGCGCATCCAGGGCTCGCTGATGGGCTCCAACCGCTTCCCGGTGGACATGCCGCGCATGGTTGATTTCTACATGGCCGGCCGCCTGCACCTGGACGATCTGATCGCGCAGCGGCTGCCGCTGGAACGCATCAACGACGCCTTCGACGAACTGCGCCGCGGCGAACTGGCGCGCTCGGTGATCCTGTTCGACTAGGCGCATAGCCAGGCCGGTGCGGAACTGCGGGCCAGTAACCCCGCCGGCCGGCGATCAGTAAGGCTGATCCGCCGGCCGCACCTCGAAGCGCAGCATCTCCGCCAGGTCCAGCATCTCTTCGTCATCCTCGCTGCGCGTGATCCAGCCGGCGTAGGCATCGCCGCCGGTATCCCAGTTCCACAGCGTATAGCCGGCCACGCGCAGCTGATTGTGCGCCAGCTCCATCAGTTCCGGCACGCTGGTGCCCTCCAGGAAGGTCTCGTCCTCGGGGTCGTCGGTGCCCCAGTCGAGCTCCAGGTCCATGCGCTCGCACAGCTGGGTCAGGCAGCCGATAAAGGACTGCGCATCCTTCCAGTCGACAAAGAACCCGGACTGCCAGTCGATCACCTCGCGGATCACCCACAGCAGTTCCGGCCCGTCGGTGTCGTCGTCCTCGGCATCGAGCAGGGCATCCTCGAACATCGCCATCTGGGCCGAGGTCTGGGC
>JABFVP010000385.1 GCA_013362725.1 Cupriavidus sp. | reverse complement strand
TGATTGCCTGCAGGGCCTGCCCGATGGTGGCCAGCGCGGCGGCATCCTCGGCCTTGGGCACCAGCAGCCCGGCCAGGGCGGTGCCCGGGGGCAATGCGCGCAGCCAGGCGAGGTCGGCGGCAAAGGCGGGCGCGGCGCTGTCGTTGATGCGCACGAAGGTGTTGGCGCCGGGACGGCCGGCCAGCCATGCGGCGATGGCGGCGCGCGCGGCGGGCTTGGCATCCGGATGGACCGCGTCCTCGAGGTCGAGGATCATCACATCGGGACCGGCGGCGGCGGCCTTGTCGAAGCGTTCGGGCCGGTCGCCCGGCACGAACAGGTAGGTGACGGCAGTGGACATGGCGATCCTCAGCGCGCGGCGGGCAGCCAGTCGTTGACGTTCGGGGCCTGCTCCAATGCCCACACGCGCTGGATGATGGCGCGCATCTCGGCCTCGCTAGCGCCCTGGCGGAACGCGCCCAGCTGCAGCGCCTTGGCTTCCAGTTCCGGGCGCGACAGCGTGTTGTCGGGATCGCCCTTGGGCACGTCGACGCGCGCGGCCAGCGTGCGGCCGTCGGTGGTCTTGGCGGTCACGCGGCCGATCCACTGGCGCGGGTAGGCGGCGTTAATTTCGGCGTCCAGCTCCATCTCGACCTTGCCGCGGAACGCGGCCAGCGCGGGATCCTGCAGCGCATGCTGCTCGAATTCGCCCAGGCCGGCGTGGCCATGCACGGCCACCAAGCCCAGTACCGTGCCCATCGAGAACTTGGCCTGGTGGATAGTGGCGGGATTGACCACGGGGCCGAGCACGTCGATGGCGCCCTGGTGCACGTGCGTGGTGACGCTGGCAATCTGGTCGGCGGCAACGCCTTCGCGCTGCATCAGCGCCTTCAGCGCATCGGCGGCCGGGTGGGTATGGCGGCACGAGGCGAAGAACTTGAACGAAGTCTCCGCAGTGGCCCAGCGCGTGCCCAGGCCATCGGTCAGGCAGGCGGGGTTGGCGTCGCTCGACATGCCGGCGGCCATGCCCTGCGCGCCTTCCAGGATCTGCTTAGCGCCGGTAAAGCCGGCGCGCGCCAGCCAGGCCGATTGCAGGCCGTCGGCCGCGGCCTTGGCGGTGTGCAGCTGCTTGGAGTCGGCGGCGTCGCGCAGGAATTCCCACAGGCCGGCGGCTTGCGTGCCGGCCGAGCCCAAGGCCTGGTTGATGCCTTCGGCATCGAGGCCGAACAGCTTTGCCACCGCCGCGGCAGCGGCCAGCGTGCCGACGGTGCCGGTGGTGTGGAACACGCGGTAGTGCGAGCGGCCCATGAATTCGCCGATGCGGATGCCGGCTTCATAGCCGGCGATCGACGCCAGCAGCACTTCGGCGCCGGTCTTGCCTTCGGCCTGCGCGGCCGCGACCACGGCGGGAAATACCACCGCGGCCGGATGCAGCACCGAGCCGTTGTGCACGTCGTCCTGCTCGACCACGTGCGAGGAGGCGCCGTTGATCAGCGCGGCGAAGTACGGCGAGGTGCGGCGGCGGTCGACCAGCACTTCGGCGCTGCCGTCGGACGGGCCCATGGCCGCTGCGAATTCCTGCAGCTTGCGCACCGCCGGGGCGTCCTTGCCGGCGATGGCCGAGGCGATCCAGTCGAGGAACAGGTCCTTGGTGCGCTCGACCACGGGCGCCGGCACGTCGGCCAGCTTGAGGTCGGCCAGGAATTCGCACAGCTGGCGGGTCGGGTAAGTGGTGTCTGCGGCTTGGCTCATGCCGGCTCCGGAGATTGAACAGTGCTTGCGGAAGGAGAAGGGCGCCCGGTTTGCCGCGTGCGCCCGTGTCAGTTCAGATGGTGCGCTTGTCGGCCAGGGCGTCGATGTCGCTGTCGCCGTAGCCCAGCTCGGCCAGGATGCTGCGGCTGTGCGCGCCCAGCGCCGGCACGTCGCCCATGACGGGCTCGACGCCCGACAGGTTGGCCGGCGGCAGCAGCGCGCCGATGGGGCCATTCGGCGTGTTGACTTCGCGCCAGCGCTGGCGCGCCTGCAATTGCGGGTGGTTCCACACCGCCTCGATGTCGTTCATCGGCGCATTGGCGATCTGCGCCTGGTCCAGCAGCGCCTCGGCCTGTGCCACCGTCAGCGAGGCAAAGCGGGCTTCGATCAGCGCGGTCAGTTCGGGGCGGTTGCGCACGCGCGCGGTGTTGCTGGAATAGCGCTCGTCCTGCGCCAGCGCGCGGTCGCCCAGCACGATCTCGCAGAAATTGGCGAATTCGCGCTCGTTCTGCACGCTGAAGATCACGCTGCCATTGCTGGTGCGATGCACGCCATAGGGCGCGATGGTCGGGTGCGAGGCGCCGAAGCGCGCCGGCGGCGTGCCGCCGTAGTGGCCGAAGTAAAGCACCTGGTTCATCCACTCGGCCATCGCCTCGAACATGGTCACCTGCACGCGCAGGCCCTTGCCGGTGCGGCCGCGCTGCAGCAGCGCCGACAGGATGCCGCTGTACGCGTACATGCCGGCCGAGATGTCGGCGATCGACACGCCGGCGCGCGACGGCTCGTTCGGGCCGCCGGTCAGGCCCACCAGGCCGGCGGCGGCCTGGATCAGCAGGTCATAGGCCTTCTTGTCGCGATAGGGGCCCGAGTCGCCGTAGCCGGAGATATCGCAGACGATCAGCTTCTCGTACTTGCCGTGCAGGGTGTCGAAATCCAGGCCCATGCGGGCGGCGGCGCCCGGGGCGAGGTTCTGCACCAGCACATCGGCGTCGGCCAGCAGGCGGTGCAGGATGGCCTGCGCTTCGCTGTCCTTCAGGTCCAGGGCCAGGCTTTCCTTGCCCCGGTTGAGCCAGACGAAGTAAGAGGCCTGGCCGTGCACGGACTGGTCATAGCCGCGCGCGAAGTCGCCCACGCCGGGACGCTCGACCTTGATCACGCGCGCGCCCAGGTCGGCCAGCTGGCGCGTGGCGAAGGGCGCGGCCACGGCATGCTCGAGCGAGACCACGCGGATGCCGTCGAGCGGGCGGATGCCTTGGGAGGATTGGGACATGCAGGGTTCTCAGAACGAACGCGGCAACTCGAGCACGTGCTCGGCCACGTAGGACAGGATTAGGTTGGTCGAGATCGGCGCCACCTGGTACAGGCGGGTCTCGCGGAACTTGCGCTCGATGTCGTATTCGGCGGCGAAGCCGAAGCCGCCGTGCGTCTGCAGGCAGACGTTGGCG
>JABFVP010000639.1 GCA_013362725.1 Cupriavidus sp. | reverse complement strand
CCCCACGCCGGGCCGGCCGTACCCAGCCATGCCCTCTTTTATGCCGCCCCGCAGGCCATGCCTGCGGGGCATTTTCATGCGCCTTACAGGCCCAGCGCGGCGATGCCGGCACGCGCGACCTGCGCGTCCTCGGTCGACTTCACGCCCGACACGCCGACGGCGCCAACCACCTGCTCGTTGCAGACGATGGGCACGCCGCCCTCCAGCATGCCCTGCAGCACCGGCGCCGTCATGAACGAATAGCGGCCGTTGTTGATCATGTCTTCGTAGACCTTCGACTCACGGCGGCCCAGCGCCGAAGTGCGGGCCTTCTCGCCGGCGATATAGGCCGAGATCGGCGCGGCGCCGTCCAGGCGCTGCATGGCCAGCATATGGCCGCCGTCGTCGACCACGACGATCGACACGGCCCAGTGATGGTTCTTTGCCTCGGTTTCCGCTGCGGCCATGATCTTCTTCACGTCTTCTGCCGTCAGAACCGTCTTTTGCTGCATGCCACTCTCCTGGTCATTGATTTGGATTGAGGCCGAAGTATAGCGCCGCACCTGTGCCAGCGTCATGGCACGCGGCGCACCGTGCCCCGCGCACTTTAGCCACCACAACAAAATGGCCCGCGAGCGGGCCATTGGTCATGCGACGACTGCAGCGGTGCGCTCAGGCGCCGTCGGTGAACGGGTCAGGCTTGCCGATCCGGGCACCGTCGGTGTACGGGTCGGTCTTGCCGACGCGCGCGCCGTCGGTGAACGGATCCGGCTTGCCGACCTTAGCGCCATCGGTGTACGGGTCGACTGCGCCGACCTTGGCACCGTCGAGATACGGGTCGACCTTGCCGACCGCGGCGAACGAGGCGGTGGACGCAGTGCCGAGGAACGCCAGTGCGGCGGCGGCAATCACGGCTTGTTTGATCTTCATGAGATTCCCCTTGCTTCTTGGTTGGTCACGGCATCGCCCGCCAGATGAACCAGCGTCATCGCGATGTCACACAAGTAGTTTAGGGAAAACCCTTATGCCGGTGCAGGTGACGCTTTGAGCAGTCTGTTCAAATATTTTGACCTCGATCAAATTACGCTAGCCCTTCCGGAACCCGGCCGACCCCGTTATGTCGCAGTGCAGCGTCAAAACGAAAGGGCCCGCAATCGGGCCCTTTCTTTCCGGACGAACTTGGATCAAAGCTCCCGCTTAATCGTCGCGCCACCTGCCATGGCCATGCCCGTGGCCGCGGTGATAGCCCGGCGGGCCGTAGTAACCGCGGCCGCCGCCGTAATAGCGCGGCGGACCGTAATAGCCAGGACCGTAGTAGACCGGGCGCGGGCGAACCACCACCGGCGGCGGACCATAATAGACCGGAGCCGGCGCCACCACGACGGGCGGCGGGCCGTAGTAGGCCGGAGCGGGCGGATAATACGCCGGCGCACCGACCACCACGCCCGGAACGCCGACGGCCACGCCGACGCTCACATGGGCCATGGCTGCGCCAGACGCCAACCCGGCGGCAATACCGAAGGCTGCAAGCCACCAACGTTTCATATCCGCCTCTCAAAGTGGGATTTCTCGTAACTCGTATTGTAGAGGTTCGGAAATTTCCAGGTGCAACGGCGCACACGACATTGTTACCAGCCGTAACAGTGTCGTCACATTTAGCTTCAGTTGGGTCCGAGGCGGTCGGCGCGCGTTTCCCCCTTCCGCCTCAGCTGCAGCTTGCATCCGGGATGCGGAGCCACCACAATATCGGGCTTGCCGCGCGCTGTAGCTCCCTGGGCCGGTCTGGCGCCGACCGGGAACAGACACAGCGCTCGCGCCCGAGTGGTGAAATCGGTAGACACAAGGGACTTGAACAATTTGAGCCTTCGGGGGGAAACGCCCGAAGTGACGCCCGTCAAAGTCGGCGAACGCCCTGGATGCCATCGCATCCGAGCCAACGCCGAGCCAAGCCCATCCGCATGGCTGGGAAGGTGTAGAGAGCAGACGGCGGGCACCTACGGCCGCGAGGCTATGGTGAAGGCGTGCTCCAGCCCACGAACAGCGCCCAGCGCTGGCGGCGAAAGCCGAAGTGGGAAGAAAATCCCTCGCCGCAAGGCGTGCCGGTTCGATTCCGGCCTCGGGCACCAAATCCCAGTTGCCACCATTTGCGTGGCGGCAATATCCTGCGGAGCGCCACTCGTTACTGACGGCCGCCAGACTTGCAGCAAAATGAAAAGGGGGCCATTGCCCCCTTTCTAGACCGACGCTCTACTGCACCGTCACGCCATGGCGTAACACATCAGCGCCCCCACCCCCATCAGGAATACGAACAGCAGCCCGGCCAGAGCCAGCGGCTTGCGGCCGGCGCGCACCAGGTCGCCGATGCGGGTGTGCAGGCCGATCGCCAGCATCGCGCAGGCTAGCAGCCAGTTGTCCAGCGCGATCAGCGGCGCCTTCCAGGCAGCCGGCACGGCCCCGGCCGAGTTCACCGCCATCACCGCGACAAAGCCCACCGCGAACCACGGCACCGACTTCATGATGCCGCGCAGGCGGCCGGAGTCAGCGCGGGACTGGGCCCCTTGCGAGCCGCCCTGCGGCCACAGCGCCATCACCAGCAGCAGCGGACCCAGCGCCAGCACACGCACCATCTTGGCCACCACGGCGGCGTCGGCGGTCGGCTCACTGATCATCTTGCCGGCGGCGATCACCTGCGCCACCTCGTGCAGCGTCGCCCCGGTAAAGATGCCGAACATGCGCTCGCTGACGGCCCAGTGCCAATGGCCCGTGGCCAGTTCGTACAGATAGGGATAGAGCAGCATGCCGACGGTACCGAACAGCACCACCGTCGCCACCGCCACGGCAGTCTGCTTGTCGTCGGTGCGCACTACCGACGACACCGCGATGGCCGCGGCGGCGCCGCAGATGGCGCTGCCGGAGCTGACCAGTATTGCCTCGCGGCGGCTCAGGCCGAACCAGGCCGTGCCGACCCAGGTGCCGAACAGCAGCGTGGCGACCAGCATGGTCAGCGGCACGGCGATGCCCGGCAGGCCCAGCGCGACGATCGAGGCGAAGGTCAGGCGCAGCCCGTACAGCGCCACGCCCAGCCGCAGCAGGTAGTGCCGCGCCACCTGCATGCCGGGGGCCAGCGGTGCCAGCCAATGGCGCGGCAGCGTATTGGCCGCGACCATGCCGGCGCACATGGCCAGTGTCAGCGCGCTGAGCCCGTAGCGCGATACCGCCGGATGCTCGGCCAGCGCAATCGCCAGCCACGCGATGCCACCCAGCGGGAGCAGCGTCAGCAAGCGCTGCGACCAGGGCGGCGGCAAGGCCGGCGCGGCGGCTGGCGCGGTGACCGGAGTGGTACGGGGGCTGGAGACGGAAGACATGGCAGGCTCGCGTTGGTGTGCTTTAGTGACTCCAGCGTAATGGCGCCCATCTAACCCGTAAAACGGGTAATATCGTTATGCGTTATTGATATTTTCGATATGGACCTTCACCCGCACCCACCGGCCGCGCCGCGGCCGGAGCAGCGCCCGCTGCGTCTGACGCTGCGCCAGCTGTCAGTGTTTGTGGCGGTAGCCCAGCATGGCAGCACCATGGCGGCGGCCCAGGCGCTGGCGATGTCGCAGTCCGCCGTCAGCGCGTCGCTGGCAGAGCTGGAGCGCGCGCTGGACAGCCCGCTGTTCGATCGCATTGCGCGCCGCCTCAGCATCAACGAGACCGGTCGGCAATTTTTTCCGCGCGCGCTGTCGCTGCTGGACCAGGCGCAGGAGCTGGAGCGTTTTGCCGGCCAGACCGGCGTTCAACTGCGCATCGCCGCCAGCAACACCATCGGCAGCTATATGCTGCCGCCGCTGCTGGCGGGCTTCCGCCACTCGCGCAGCGGGCCATGCACGCTGGACCTGCGTATCGGCAATACCCGCGAGGTGCTGCAGTCGCTACTGCAGTTCGAAGCCGATATCGGCCTGGTCGAGGGCGCCAGCCATGAACGCGACCTGCGCAGCGTGCGCTGGTGCGACGACGAGATGGTGGTGATCGTCGGCCCGTCCCACCCGCTTGCCGCGGCGCCCCATGACCTGGTGGCCCTGCGCGATGCCGAGTGGATCGTGCGCGAGCCCGGCTCGGGCACGCGCGAGGTAATCGAGGAGCGGCTGGTGCCGCTGCTGGGCGAACTGCGCTTCGCGCTGGAACTGGGCAATGCCGAGGCCATCAAGCGCGCGGTGATGAGCGGCTTTGGCGTCAGCTGCCTGTCGCTGCACGTGGTGCGCGACGAACTCGAGCGCGGCACGCTGGTAGCGATCCGCGACGGGCTGCCGCGCATCGTGCGCCCCCTGCAACTGGTGGTGCACCAGGACAAGTTCCCGACTCAAGGTCTGCTGGCGTTCACCGAATATCTGCGCACCATGGCGCCGCGCATCGGCGCTTGAACGGTGCCGCTCAGGCCGGCTGGGGATCCGCGCCGCGGCTGCGGCGCGCGGTGTACAGGTCGAGCATGTGGAACAGCACGGGATTGAGCATGATCGACAGCAGCGCGCCGGCCAGGATCAGCGCCTGGCCTCGTTCGGGCAGGATCTTCAGATAGACGCCCAGGCTGGCGAGGATGAACGAAAACTCGCCGATCTGCGCCAGGCTTACGGCAATGGTCATGCCGGTCTGCCCGGAATGCCCGAAGGCGCGCACGATGCCCAGCGCCGCCAGCGACTTGCCGACCACGATGATAAACACCGTCGCCAGCACGCCCCAGGGGTCGTTCACCAGCACCATCGGGTCGAACAGCATGCCCACCGAAACGAAGAACAGCACGGCGAAGGCGTCGCGCAGCGGTAGTGATTCCTCGGCCGCGCGATGGCTGAATTCGGATTCGGCCAGCACCATGCCCGCGAAGAACGCGCCCAGTGCAAACGACACGCCGAACAGCGCATAGGCGCCATAGGCCACGCCCAGCGCCGTCGCCAGCACGCCCAGGCGGAACATCTCGCGGTTGCCGGTCCAGACGATGCGCTCCAGCATCCACGGAATAAAGCGGCGGCCGATCACCAGCATCACGGCCACGAACGCCGCCACCTTGCCCAGCGTGGCGAAGATCGCCAGCACCACCTCGCCCGTGCCCGGGCCGGCGTCGCCGGATGCCGGGCCCGCGCCAGCCAGCAGGCCCGCCATCGCCGGCAGCAGCACCAGTGCCAGCACCATCGCCAGGTCTTCGACGATGAGCCAGCCGACGGCGATGCGCCCCTGCGGCGATTCCACCAGCTCGCGCTCCTGCAAGGCCTTCAGCAGCACCACGGTGCTGGCCACCGACAGCGCCAGGCCGTACACCAGCCCCTGCCCCCACGACCAGCCGAAGCCCCACGACACCAGCATGCCCATCAGCGTGGCGATGCCGATCTGCACCACCGCGCCCGGAATGGCGATGCGCTTGACCGCCATCAGGTCCTTGATCGAGAAATGCAGGCCCACGCCGAACATCAGCAGGATCACGCCCAACTCGGCCAGTTCCGGCGCCAGCGCCTGGTCGGCGGTGTAGCCAGGGGTATGCGGCCCCACTACGATGCCCGCGCAGAGATAGCCGATCAACGGCGGCAGGCGCAGCCGGCTGGCGACCGCGCCAAGAATGAAGGCCAGGACGATACCGCCGACGATGGTACTGATAAGCGGAGTGGCGTGATGCATGCGTGCGGAGTTCCTCGTGTCAGGGGCTGAACGGCTCACCCGCTCCCTTGCCCTGGCAAGTGGCACAGCGCATCCGGCGCGCACCAGCGGTCAGCGCGGGACAGTCGCCGCAACCCTCGGCAGCAGCATCGGAACGGGGAAGAACGGGAAATGCCGCAGCGGCCCCGGACACGCCGGCGGCGCGTCACGGATCGGGGATGGCGATTGACATGCTGCCCCGCGAGCCAAGCGCGGAGCCCCCCGAAAAGCGTACGACAGGAGTAATGTAACATGCTCGCCACGTCGGGGCGGTGCAGCCGGTCCATGAAAGCGAACCGGCAAACAAAAACGGCGCCCAAAGGCGCCGTTCTGCTTGCAACTGGAGGCGGAGGTCGGAATCGAACCGGCGTACACGGCTTTGCAGGCCGCTGCATAACCACTCTGCCACCCCGCCAGGTGACGTGCTGCTGGATTGTATCCGCATTCAGCCGCGGCCGCCGCGGTGCGGCGATTCAACCCAAACAAAAAGGGAAGCGTGGCTTCCCTTTGGGGATTGGAGCGGGAGACGAGTCTCGAACTCGCGACCTCAACCTTGGCAAGGTTGCGCTCTACCAACTGAGCTACTCCCGCATACAACTTGGACTGCCAGCCCCGCACCGCGATGACCACGCTGCCGGACCTGATTTGACCTGGAGCGGGAGACGAGTCTCGAACTCGCGACCTCAACCTTGGCAAGGTTGCGCTCTACCAACTGAGCTACTCCCGCAGGGCACTACTAAAATCCAATCAAGGTGTTTTATGCCGCAAAACGCCGATATCTCACAACATCTTGCGCTAAACCTACCTTATTTCGCTGCTTTCGCTTGCGTCGTCAGCAACGAGAATGAGATTATGCAAAGAACTGCCCTCCCCGTCAACCACTTTTTCTAATTTCTTTTCACTTCGGCGCGCCTGCGCGCGCCACCACGTTGCTGCGTTCGCGGATCTGCGGCCACGCCAGCTTCATGTAGTAGATCATCGACCACAGCGTCAGCACCGCCGCCAGGTAGATCATCCAGGTGCCGAGCAGATGGGCATCGAAGCCGAACAGGCGGTCGCTGAACAGCAGCAGCGGAATTGCCACCATCTGCACCGTGGTCTTGAGCTTGCCGAGGAAATTCACCGCGACGCTCTTGGACGCGCCGATCTGCGCCATCCATTCGCGCAGCGCCGAAATGGTGATCTCGCGCCCGATGATGACCAGCGCGATCAGGTCGGTGACACGGTCCAGCGCCAGCAGCGACAACAGCGCCGCGGTCACCATCAGCTTGTCGGCGACCGGGTCCAGGAACGCGCCGAACGACGAAGTCTGGTTCCAGCGCCGCGCGAGGAAGCCGTCCAGCCAGTCCGTCACCGCGGCGATGATGAAGAACGCCGCCGCGGTCAGGTTCTTGGTATGCATCGGCAGCCAGGCGTCGGGCAGGTAGAAGACCCCTACCACCAGAGGAATCATGGCGACGCGAAGCCAGGTCAGCAGGATCGGGATATTGAATGGCATGGAACTCGGACGGCGGGGGACGGTAACCAATCCTGCGATTGTCGCCGATTTCGGGGCCAATCGAGCATTTCCGGCGATTGGCGTGCCGGCCCGCCGCCGGTCGCGGCGGGCCCGCTCAGTGCAGCTGCCGGTAGATTTCCTCGGCAAGGCCGCGCGAAATGCCCTCGACGCTGGCCAGTTCGTCGATGCTCGCGGCCATCACGCCGCGCAGGCCGCCGAAGCGGGTCAGCAGCTTCTGGCGCCGGCGCGCGCCGATGCCCTCGATCTCTTCCAGCCGCGAGGTGGTGCGCGTCTTGGCGCGGCGCGCGCGCATGCCGGTGATGGCAAAGCGGTGCGCCTCGTCGCGGATCTGCGCCACCAGCATCAGCGCGGCACTGCCCTGGCCAAGCTCAAGCGCGGGGCGGCCATCGGCAAACACCAGCGTCTCCAGTCCCACCTTGCGGCCCTCGCCCTTGGCGACGCCGACCAGCAGGCCGATATCCAGGCCCAGCTCCTCGAACACCTGCCGCGCCACTTCGACCTGGCCCTTGCCGCCGTCGATCAGCACGATCTGCGGCACCAGCGCCGCGGCTTCGCTGCCGCCTTCCATGCCACCTTCCGTGCCGCAGTCTTCCTGGATCTGCTCGACCAGCTTCTGGTAGCGCCGCGTCAGCACCTGGCGCATCGCCGCGTAGTCGTCACCGGGAATGATGTCCTGGATGTTATAGCGGCGGTATTCGCTGTTCTGCATGTCGTGGTGGTGGTACACCACGCACGACGCCTGCGTGGCCTCGCCGGCGGTATGGCTGATGTCGAAGCACTCGACGCGCAGCAGCGCCAGGTCTTCCAGGTCCAGCCCGATGGTTTCGGCCAGCGCGCGCGTGCGCGCTTCCTGGCTGCCCTGCTCGGCCAGGCGGCGCGACAGCGCCAGCGCCGCGCCCTGCTGCGCCATCTCCAGCCAGATCTTGCGCTGGCCCTGCGGCTGGCGCACCAGCGTGACCTTGCGCCCGGCGTGCAGCGCCAGCGCCTCGAGCACCGCGCCCTCGTCCGGCACATGGCTGACCACGACGATGGGCGGCGCCGGCTGATCCAGGTAATGCTGCACCATGAAGGCCGACAGCACGCGCGTGGCGATGCGGTCCACCGTCAGCGGCAGCGCGGCGGCCGCTGCGCCGGGCTCGTCGGTGCCCTCGTCGGCGCCATCCTCGGCGCGCTCGTCGGCGTCCTCGACGATCATCGCCGCTTCATCCGCATGGGCCGGGAAGTAAGCCTTGTCGCCCAGGTGGCGCCCGCCGCGCACCATCGCCAGGTTGACGCAGGCGCGCCCACCCTCGACCGCAACGGCCAGCACGTCGATGTCGCGCGCCTGCCCGCCCACCTCTTCCACCGCCTGGCGCTTGAGCACGGTCGACAGCGCCGCGATCTGGTCGCGCACCGCCGCCGCCTGCTCGAATTCCAGCCGCTCGGCGTGCTGCGCCATCTTGCCCTGCAGGCCCTCCAGCACCTCGCTCTGGCGGCCTTGCAGAAAGCGCGCCGCGTTGGCGACATCGCGCGCGTAGTCGTCCTCGCTGATGGCGTTGACGCACGGCCCGGTGCAGCGGTGAATCTGGTGCAGCAGGCACGGCCGCGTGCGGTTGTTGAAGACGGTGTCCTCGCAGGTGCGCAGCTGGAACACCTTCTGCAGGATCTGCATGCTCTCGCGCACCGCATAGGCGCTCGGGAACGGGCCGAAATACTGGTGCTTGCGGTCGGTCGCGCCGCGGTAGTACGCCATGCGCGGGAAGCGGTGCCCGGTCAGCTTCAGGAACGGGTACGACTTGTCGTCGCGGAACAGGATGTTGTAGCGCGGCGCCAGCGCCTTGATCAGGTTGTTCTCGAGCAGCAGCGCCTCGGCCTCGGTGCGCACCACCGTGGTCTCGATGCGCGCGATGCGCGACACCATCATCGCAATGCGCGGCGACAGCTGGGTCTTGTTGAAGTAGCTCGACACCCGCTTCTTCAGGTCGCGCGCCTTGCCCACGTAAAGCACGTTGCCGTTCGCGTCGAAATAGCGGTAGACGCCCGGCAAGCCGGGCAGGCGCGAGATGACCGGGCGCGCGTCGAAGGGCTCGACCGGGGCTTCAGCCGGCGCTTCGGCTGGCGCAGCGGACGGCATCTCGGCGTGCGCCTCGGCCGGTACCTCGTCGGCGGGTTTCGGAGAATCGGGTTGCTGGTCTGACATGTGGGGACGATGACCGCTGCGGGCCGGCGCGCATCAACGCCGCGCGGCCTCTAAAATCGCAAGTTTAGAGCAATTCAACCGCGCGCCCCGCCGACCTCCACCTCATGCCTATCCGCTCCTGGGACATCTTCTGCACCGTGATCGACAACTTCGGCGACATCGGCGTCTGCTGGCGGCTGGCCCGCCAGCTGGCACAGGAGCACGGGCACGCGGTGCGGCTGTGGGTCGACGACCTGGCCAGCTTCGCCCGGCTGGCGCCGGAGCTGGACACAGCCGCCGCGGTCCAGCACCTCTCCGGCGTGGAAATCCGCCCCTGGCATCCCTCCGCCGCGGCCGGAGAAGCGGACGGCACCGCCGGCGCAATGCCGCACGATGCCGTCATCGAAGCCTTCGCCTGCCACCTGCCGCCGGCATTCCTCGAGCGCATGGCGGCGCGCGCGCCCAAACCCGCGTGGATCAACCTGGAGTACCTGAGCGCCGAACCATGGGTCCGCGAACACCACGCGATGCCCTCGCCGCATCCGCGCCTGCCGCTGGTCAAGCACTTTTTCTTCCCCGGCTTCGAGCCCGGCACCGGCGGGCTGCTGCGTGAATCGATGCTGGGCGCGCAACGCGCCTCGTTCCTCGACGGCGCGGCGGCGCAGGCATCACTGTGGCACCGGCTGGGCGTGACGCCGCTGACCGACGCGCTGCGCATCAGCCTGTTCGCCTACCGCAACCCCGCTCTGCCGGCGCTGCTGGGGCAATGGCGCGACGGCACCGAGGCCGTCCATTGCCTGGTGCCGGCCGGCCTGGCGGCAGGCCAGGTGGCAGAGTGGCTGGGAGCCCCGCTGGAGCCGGGCCGGCCGGTCGCGCGCGGCAGTCTGTGCGTGCAGGCCATCCCGTTCGTGCGGCAGGAACACTATGACGAACTGCTGTGGGCCTGCGACCTCAATTTCGTGCGCGGCGAAGACTCCTTCGTGCGCGCGCAGTGGGCGGCGCGGCCGCTGGTCTGGCACATCTATCCGCAGGACGACGAGGCCCACCGGGTCAAGCTCGATGCCTGGCTGGGGCTCTTCTCGAAGAGCAGCGTGGCGCCGGCACCGGCCGCCGCGCTGGCCGATTTCTGGCACGCCTGGAACGGCTACGGCAATGCGCCCGACTGGCCGCGCCTGCGGGCGCATCTGCCGGCACTTGCGGCGATCGCGCCGTGCTGGGAGCGGCGTTTGCAGCATCCCGGCGACCTTGCCGCCAACCTGGTGGCGTTTTGCGAAAATCAGGTAAAATAACCGGTTGATCCAAATGGCGACCGGGCCGGAGAACCAGGGTCTTGCCGGGCGTGAACCACCACGCGCGGCAATGGCCCAAAGCAAGCTGGGCACGGGGTCGCGAGCGCGTGGATCCGGGCTCTCGCGGGCTTACCGCGGGCACGCCGGCAGCGCGCCTTCGCCATTCCAAATTCCTAGACTTTATTTTTCAGGAAATCAGTTCAGATGAAAATCGCACAGGAACTCCGCGTCGGTAACGTGTTCATGATCGGCGGCGATCCGATGGTCGTGCAGAAGGCCGAGTACAACAAGTCGGGCCGCAACGCCGCTGTGGTCAAGATGAAGTACAAGAACCTGCTGACGGACGCACCGGGCGAGTCGGTGTTCAAGGCCGACGACAAGTTCGAAGTAGTGGTGCTCGAGCGCCGCGAATGCACCTACTCGTACTTCGCTGACCCGATGTACGTGTTCATGGACGCCGACTACAACCAGTACGAAGTCGAGAAGGACAGCATGGGCGATTCGCTGAACTACCTCGAAGACGGCATGAACGTTGAAGTCGTGTTCTACAACGACAAGGCCATTTCGGTCGAAATGCCGACCACGCTGGTCCGCGAAATCGTCTACACCGAGCCGGCCGTCAAGGGCGACACCTCGTCGGGCAAGGTGCTCAAGGGCGCCAAGATCAACACCGGCTTCGAGCTGCAAGTGCCGCTGTTCTGCAACATCGGCGACAAGATCGAAATCGACACCCGCACCGGCGAATACCGCAGCCGCGCCAACTAAGGCGCTGGTCTGGCCCCGCTTCAACGCGGGGCGCGCAATAAAAAATGGCAGCCTCGGCTGCCATTTTTGTTTGCGCACGACGCGCGCCGCACGCGTTCAGGCGACCAGCTCGTGTTCCCTCAGCGTGCGCAGCGCGGCGCGGTACTCGCCCTCCTGCTGCAGCTTGTTCCAGTCCAGCGGCTTGCGGCGCGCGAACAGCTTGCGGATGCGGCGCTGCGAGAGCTTGCCGATCTCGACGTCGAGCTCGCTCAGCAGCTGGTCGGCGCGGTCCGGGTGGTTGCAGATCAGCACCATGTCGCAGCCCGCGCCCAGCGCGGCGCGCGCGGCCT
>JABFVP010000081.1 GCA_013362725.1 Cupriavidus sp. | reverse complement strand
TGAGCAATTCGATCGGCAACCTGGCCGGTCTCACCAGCGGCTACATGATCGGCTACCTGCGCGACGTGACCCAGAGCGGCAACAGCGCCTACTACATGATCGCCGGCATGCTGGTCCTTGGGGCCTTCGCGATCTGGACCATTCCCGCCCGGCTGGTCAACCGATAGCCGGGCCAGGCGGGGCGCGGCCAACTTGCCGCGGCCCGCCGCACTCCCACCAACCCTACGCGCCCGTGCCGGCGCATGGAAATCCCCTCATGAAAACCTCGTACCAACCGGCGCCGCCCGGCCCGGGCCAGCACGCGCCGTTCAGCGTGGTGGAAGCCACCGTTGCCGGCGCGCATGCCGCGATGCGCGACGGCACGCTGACCGCGCGGCAGCTGGCCAGCCGTTGCCTGGACCGCATCGCCGCCTATGACCAGCGCGGCCCCGCGCTGCGCAGCATCCTGCAGGTCCATCCGCAGGCATTGGAACAAGCGGACCGCATCGACGCCATCGCAGCGCGCAATCCCTCGCAACCGCTGGCGCCGCTGCATGGCATGCCGGTGCTGGTCAAGGACAACATCGAATGCGCCGGCATGGCCACCACCGCGGGCGCCGCATGCCTGCGCGGCAACGAGTCCGGCAACGACGCCTTTGTCATCCGCCGCCTGCGCGAGGCGGGCGCGGTGGTGCTGGCCAAGACCAACCTGCACGAGCTTGCGTCCGGCGGCGAGACCGTCAGCACGCTGGGCGGGCAGACGCTGAATCCCTCTGACCTGGCACGCACGCCGGGTGGCTCCAGCGGCGGCACCGCCGCCGGCATCGCAGCCAGCTTCGGCGTGCTCGGCATCGGCACCGACGGGGTCAATTCGATCCGCTCTCCGGCCTCGGCCAACAGCCTGGTCGGACTGCGGCCAACCATGGGGCTGATCAGCCGGGCCGGGCTGGTCCCGTGCGGGCTGACGCAGGACACCATCGGCCCGATCACGCGCACCGTTGCCGATACCGCGCTGATGCTCGACGTCATCGCCGGCCATGACCCGGCCGATCCGGTCACCAGCGAAGGCGCCGGCCATCTCCCGGCAAGCTATGCCGCGAGCCTCGACCGCGACGGACTCAGGGGCGCGCGCATCGGCGTGCTGCGCAGCTTCTTCGGCGGCCAGGAGGTGCATCGACCGGTCAACGCCGTGATGCAGCAGGCGCTGGCCACCATCGCCGCACAGGGCGCGGAGTTGATCGACATTGACGACGCGATCAACCCGGACGAGCTGCTGGCTTCCACGCTGGTGCACCACTACGAGATGGCGCGCGATCTCGACGCCTACCTGTCGCAGCTGGCGCCCGCCGTGCGGGTGCGGTCGATGCAGGACATCATCGCCGCGGGCGGCGTGCATCCCAGCGTGGCCGGGACGCTGGCCACCGCGGTCACGCTGAGCGACCGGCAGGCCGAATACCGCGAGCGCATGCAGCGCCAGCATACCTTGCGCCAGTGGCTGCGCGACCTGATGGCGCGGCACCGGCTCGATGCGCTGGTGTTTCCGCACCAGCGGCGACTGGTGGTTCCGGTCGGCGAGACCCAGGCCGAGCGCAACGGCGTGCTTGCGTCGGCCACCGGCTTTCCCGCCATCGTCATCCCGGCCGGGTTTTCCGCGCCGGCGCGCAATGCGCCGCAGGGCGTGCCGGTGGGGCTGGAATTCTTCGGCCTGCCTTTCACGGAGCCCGTGCTGTTGCGCCTGGCGTACGCGGCCGAGCAGGCCTTGCAGGCCCGGCGGCCGCCGCACTCGACGCCGGCGCTGGAGTAACGGCGCGCCGGAACGAAGTTTTATCGCTGCTCGACCAATGCCCGCCGCTCGCGGCGGCGCCAGTTCGCGGATACACCGCGGCACCTCTAGACGAGGAGGAGACAAAAGATGGGCGCAGAAACTGTAGTGCAATCGCCGAATTCCCCCCAGCAGCATGAGCTGGACCGGGCCATGGACGGCATCGGGGTGACCGCCTCGCACAAGAAGATCATCTTCATGATCATGCTGGGCGTGATGTTCGATGTGTTCGAGCAGAACGCCGTCGGCCTGATCGGTCCCATGCTGCGCGAGCAGTGGGGGATCTCGGTGGCGCAGATCGGCTTTCTCAACACGCTGACGTTCAGCGCCGCCGCGCTGGGACGCATCGGCTCGGGCTATATCGCGGACCGCTACGGCCGGCGCGCGATGCTCAGCGCCAACCTGCTGCTGTTCACGCTGGGCGCCATCATCTGCGCGCTGGCACCGAACTACTGGGTGCTGGCGGCGGGCCGCTTTATCGTCGGCATCGGCCTGGGCGGCGAGATCTCGATCGCCGTGACCATGCTGGCCGAGTTGTGCTCGACCCGCTTCCGCGGCACCGCGGTGGGCCTGGTCAGCGTCGGCAGCGGCGGTCTCGGCAATATGCTGGCGCCGGCGTTCGGCCTGGCGGTCTTCGCCATGTTTCCGGGGCCGGACAGCTGGCGCTGGCTCTTTGCCTGCCTGGTGCTGCCGGCGTTCTTCGTCATCTTCTACCGGCGCTTTATCCCGGAGACGCCGCGCTTCCTGCTGTCCAAGGGGCGCGTCGACGAGGCCAACCGCGTGTTGTCGGTGCTGGCATCGGGGCGGCTTGGCAAGCTCGACGGCGATCCCACGCCCTATATCAAGGCGGCGGTGCAGGACGAAGCGCCGCGCGCCAGGGTGCGGCTGAGCGATATCTTCAAGGGCCGGCTGGGACGGCGCACCATCGCGCTGGGCATTGCGGTGTCGATGACCTACGGCGCGCAAATCTCGGTGCTGACGCTGATGCCGACCATCCTGATGTCGCAGGGCTATACCATCTCCAAGAGCTTTCTCTTCACCATGGTGATGCAGAGCGGCAGCCTGTTCGGCGCGCTGGCGGCGTCGTACTGCGGTTATCACATCCCGCGCAAGCGGGTGCTGACCGTTGGCGCGGGCCTCGCCTGCGCAGCGGGGCTGTGCTTCGGCTTCCTGACGTATAACGTGGCGCTGGTGCTGCTGTTCGGCGCGGCCTTCACCTTCTGCGTGGTGTTGCTGAATACCTCGATCTGGATCTTCGCGCCGGAACAGTATCCTACCCATGTGCGCGCCTTCGGCACCTCGCTGATCCTGGCGCTGGGCACGCTGGCCGGGGCGCTGACGCCGCTGGTCAGCGGGCGTGTGTTCGAGACCTACGGCGTCGGCGGCATGTTCAGCATGCTGGCGGCCATGTATGGTGTCTTTGCGCTGGCGGTGCAGTTCGCGCCTGAGACTTTTGGGCGCGCCATGGGCGAGAGCGACGATGACGCCGAAGGCCAGCGCGAGGTCCGCGGCGAGGCGGCCAACGCCAGCACGTCCTGAAGCGTGGCTGCGCCCGCCAGCGTGCGGGCGCGGCTTGACAGGCCATATTTTTGATCCACAAGGAATCACCCAAGCCATGACCACCACAGATATCGACCTCGTCGCCCAGGCCCTGCTCGGCGCGCGGCGCGAACACCGCTGCGCCGATGCGCAAGCGTTCGCCTCGGCGCTCGACAACGCCGAGCAGGCCTACGCGGTGCAAGCCATCGTTGCGCAAGCAATGGGCTGGCAAGAGCCCGGCGCCGCCTACTGGAAATCCGGCGGCCCCTCGCGCGAAGCCACGCTGACCCATGCGCGGCTGCCGGCGGCCGGGGTCTGGAACAGCCCTGCGCATGCCGGCGCCTGGCCCTTCACATGGCGCGGCATCGAGGCCGAGATCGCGCTGCGGCTGGGGCAGGGCGTGGATGCGGCGCAAGCCGCCAGCCTTGACTACGCCGGTGCAGCGGCACTGGTCGAGGCGATGGCGGTGTCCATCGAGATCGTCGATTCGCGCTGGCAGCAGTACGTCAAGGCACCCGCCTTGCTGAAGCTGGCGGACCTGCAGGCGCATGGCGCGCTGGTACTGGGGGCGTGGCGCGACTATGCCGCGCGCGACTGGGCCAGCCAGCGGTGCGTGGTGCAGATCGGCGCGCAGACGTTCGAACGCCGCGGCACCCATGCGCTGGGCGACCCCGCCTATGGACTGGTTGCGTGGCTGCGCCATGCCACGCGCGACGGGGCACGCGTCGAGGCTGGCACGGTCGTCACCACAGGGACCTGGGTCGGCATTCTCGATGCGGCCGCGGGCGACCTGGTGACGGTGGCGTTCGACGGCATCGGCGAGGCCTCGGTCCAACTCTGACGCCACGCACCGGTGCGCGGGGCGTCAGCTGTGGAAGCCCACGCCCCGCATGATCAGCCGCAGCACCCACGCGGCCACGCCCAGCGCCGCCACGCTGGCGGCCCAGATCAGCACCAGCCAGCCGACGCGCCGCAGCCAGGTGCCGGTGCGAGGGCCGCCGCCCATATGCGGCGCGCCCATCAGTGATAGCCCTCGCCGTGGCGAACCTTGCCGCGGAACACGTAGTAGGCCCATACCGTATACATCAGGATGAAGGGCACGATGAAGAGCGCGCCCACCAGCGCAAAGCCCTGGCTTTGCGGCGGCCCCGCGGCCTCCCAGATCGAGATCCCGGGCGGGATGATATTGGGCCAGACGCTGATCGCCAGGCCGCTGTACCCCAGGAACACCAGCCCCAGCGCATACAGGAAGGGCGAGAGATCGGGCTCGTGGCGCAGCGCGCGCATCAGCATGAACATGCACAGCGCCACCAGGATCGGCACCGGCGAGAACCAGAACAGGTTGGGCAGGCTGAACCAGCGCTGCGCAATCTCGGGATGGGTCAGCGGCGTCCACAGGCTGATCACGGCGATCACCGCCAGCAGCAGCCATGCCAGCGTGCCGGTCAGGCGGATCATGCGCTGCTGCAGGTCGCCCTCGGTCTTCATGATCAGCCAGGTGCTGCCCAACACCGTATAAGCCACGATCAGCCCCACGCCGCAGAACAGCGGGAACGGCGCCAGCCAGTCCAGCGGGCCGCCGGCAAAACGGTGGCCTTCCAGCTTGATGCCGTCGATATAGGCGCCCAGCGCCACACCCTGGAAGAAGGTGGCAGTGGCCGAGCCGAGGATGAAGGCGGCGTCCCACACCGGGCGTTCGCGGTCATTGGCCTTGAAGCGGAACTCGAACGCCACGCCGCGGAAGATCAGGCCCAGCAGCATCAGCATCAGCGGCAGGTAGAGCGCGCTCAGCACCACCGAATACGCCAGCGGGAACGCCGCCAGCAGTCCGGCGCCGCCCAGCACCAGCCAGGTCTCGTTGCCGTCCCAGACCGGTGCGACGGTGTTCATCATCACGTCGCGGTCATGCCGGCCGGGCACGAACGGGTACAGCATGCCGATGCCCAGGTCGAAACCGTCCATCACCACGTACATCATCACGCCGAAGAAGATGATGACGATCCAGAGAAGCGAGAGATCGATGCCCATGGTGTCAGCTCCGGGTGCTTGCGGTGGAGGTGGGGGCGAGCACTTCATCGTCGTCCACGGCCGACAGGGGCCGCGCCGGCGTATGCTCGCGGCCTGGCCCGCCCTGCGGCTTGGGCTCTTCCAGCAACGGACCCTTGCGCACCAGCCGCATCATGTAGGCGATGCCGACGCCGAACACGAAGAAGTACGCAACCACGAAGATCGCCAGCGTTATCGCCAGCTCAGGCACGCCGTGCGGCGACACCGCATCCGCGGTGCGCTGCAGCCCGTACACCACCCACGGCTGGCGGCCGATCTCGGTGGTGTACCAGCCGGCCAGGATGGCGATCACGCCGGCCGGTCCCATCCATAGCGCCATATGCAGGAACGGACGGACGCGGTAGATACGGTCGCGGCGCCGCAATATCAGGCTCCACACGCCCAGCAGGATCATCAGCAGCCCCAGGCCCACCATCACCCGGAACGACCAGAACAGGATCGTCGCATTGGGCCGGTCCTGCGGCGGAAATTCCTTCAGGCCCTGGATCTGCCCGTCCCAGCTGTGGGTCAGGATCAGGCTGCCCAGGTGCGGCACTTCGACCGCGAAGCGGGTTTCCTCGCGCTTCATGTCGGGCCAGCCGAACAGCAGCAGCGGCAGGGCCTCGTTGCCCTTGTTTTGCCAATGCCCCTCCAGCGCGGCAATCTTGGCGGGCTGGTGCTGGAGCGTGTTCAGGCCGTGGAAGTCGCCGATCACCGCCTGGATCGGCGCCACGATCAGCAGCATCCACATCGCCATCGACAGCATCTTGCGGATGGCGGGATTGTCGCGCCCGCGCAGCAGGTGCCAGGCCGCGGACGCGCCCACAAACAGCGCCGTTGCCAGGAACGCCGCCACGCTCATATGCACCAGGCGATACGGGAACGATGGATTGAAGATGACTTCGAACCAGTTGGTGGGCACCACGCGGCCGTCGATGATCTCGAACCCCGCCGGCGTCTGCATCCAGCTGTTCGAGGCCAGGATCCACGTCGCCGAAATCAGCGTGCCCAGCGCCACCATCACCGTGGAAAAGAAGTGCAGCCCCGGGCCGACCCGGTTCCAGCCGAACAGCATCACGCCGAGGAAACCGGCTTCCAGGAAGAAGGCGGTCAGCACCTCATAGGTCAGCAGCGGTCCGGTGATGCTGCCGGCAAACTCGGAGAAGAAGCTCCAGTTGGTGCCGAACTGGTAGGCCATCACCAGGCCCGACACCACCCCCATGCCGAAATTGACGGCAAAGATCTTGGACCAGAAGTGGTAGAGGTCGCGGTACAGCGTTCGTTGCGTGCGCAGCCAGCAGCCCTCGAGCACCGCCAGATAGGCGGCCAGGCCAATGGTGATGGCGGGAAAGACGATGTGGAAGGAAATGGTGAAGCCAAACTGGATGCGGGCGAGGTCGAGCGCGGTCAAACCAAACATGTCGTGTTCTCCGTGGCGCTGGCCTGGGCGCATGCCCTGGACGGGTGCGGACTGCCTTGAAGAGAGACCCTGGCAGTTCGACACGTGGTCAGGAGCGCGCCAGGGGCGCGGGGCGCAGGCGCGTGCGGTAAGCGTAGTGTACGCCGCGCGAGCCGCAAAGGGCAGCAGCAGGCCCGGCGGCAACCGGGCGACATATCGCCGCACCTTTTGTGACCCCGGCCGTCGGTGCGCTGCGCAGGCCATAGCCGATACGCAGATCGTAGCGGACCCGCGTCAGGCGGAACAGAATCAAGTCCGGGGAAAAATACCGTATCAGTTGGCGCGTTGCAGCAGGGATGTGACGCTGGTGGCCCAGCTTCCGCGCCGCTGCTGCAGGCCCGCAGTTCAGGACTGCGCCGCGGCTCAGGACTGCGCCGCGGCCGCCTGCCGCAGGCATGACATCAGCTGGTCGGTGCCGATCGATGGCGCACGTTCGCGCAACGTGATGATGCCCACCGGCGGCAGGTCGACCGGCACCTCCATCTTCAGCACTTGCAGCCGGCCTTCCTGCTGCATCGCCATGGCAACCGATGCGGCCATGAAGGCGGCAGCCTCGCGCTGGTCGAGGAAGGTGGCCTGAGCCAGGTATGAAGAGGTCTCGATCACGTCCTGCGGCGGGTGCAGGCCGTGGCGGAAGAACGCCTGCTCGATCTTCACCCGCAGCGAGGCCCACGGCGGCGGCAGCACGCACGGCATCGCGGCCAGGTCGGCCCAGCCGGGCCGGGCCTTGCGCGCCAGCTTGTGGCCGCGCCGCACCACGACCACCATCGGCTCTTCATACAGCGTTTCGGTTAGCAGGTCCGGCGCGGCATAGCCGGGCTCCAGCCGGCCCACGCTCAGGTCGAGTTCGCGCAGGCGCAGCTTGGGCAGCAGGTGGGTCAGGTCGCCTTCCTCCACCAGCACGGTGGCGTGCGCGTGGCGCTGCTTGAGCGCGCTCACCGCCTGCGCCAGCAGTACCGGCAGTGCCGCACCCATCGAGCCCACGCGAATGCGCCCGGAAGCGCCGCTCTGTACCGCGGCAATCTCGTCGCGGGTCTGTTCGTATTGCGCCAGCACCGAGCGCGCGAAGCGCACCAGCGACTCACCGGCGGCGGTCGGCTCGGTGCCGCGGGTGGAGCGCGTGAACAGCGTCAGCCCCAGCATTTTCTCGACTTCGGTCAGCACCTTGGACACCGCCGGCTGGCTTACCGACAGGAACTCCGCGGTGCGCCCGAGATGGCGGAATTCATCGAGCGCCACCAGCAG
The DNA here is from genome assembly GCA_013362725.1 of Cupriavidus sp. Classification (GTDB taxonomy): domain Bacteria; phylum Pseudomonadota; class Gammaproteobacteria; order Burkholderiales; family Burkholderiaceae; genus Cupriavidus. The sequence goes on along the minus strand of JABFVP010000081.1, from coordinate 3,652 downwards.
TTGCAGGTGGCGCAGCTTGATATTGGAGCGCAGCGCGCGGTCGATCTGTACCATGCCCGCAGTCTAGCTAACCAGAAGGTTATGAAGCAATGCCAATTTACGATTGGATTGTTATGCTGGGCGCCGACAGAATGCGGGCATGACGAGGCTGGCAGCGCCGGCCGCGCCGATAATCAAAACATCGGAGACACCCGCAAATGACTCAAGCATTCCCCATCGATGCCAAGCGCCGCCGCCTGCTCATCGGAGCCGCCGCGGGTGCCGCGGGCGTACTGTTGCCGGTCACGCGCGCGTTGGCCGACCAGTACCCCGAGCGTCCCATCACCTTTATCTGCCCGTGGCCGGTCGGCGGCACCGCCGACCAGTCGATGCGCGCGCTGTGCCAGGTGGCCGGCGGCATCCTCAAGCAGTCGATCGTGGTGGAGAACCGCGCCGGCGCGTCCGGCATGATCGGCACCAAGGCGCTGGCAAGCACCAATCCCGACGGATACACCATCGGCCAGATCCCGATCTCGGTCACGCGCTTCGCGCAGCTCGGCATGCTGCAACTGGACCCGCGCACCGAACTGACCTACCTGGCCCGCACTTCGGGACAGACCTTCGGCATCGCGGTGCCGGCCAACTCGCGCTACAAGACGCTGCAGGACGTGGTCGCCGCGGCCAAGGCCAGCCCGGGCAAGGTCACCTATGCGCACGCCGGCATCGGCGGCGCCACCCATGTCGGCATGGAGCAGTTCGCGCTGGCCGCGGGCATCCAGTTCAATGCCATCGCCTACAAGGGCGGCGCCGCCGCGTTGCAGGACGTGCTGGCCGGACAGGTGGAACTGCTGGCCGATTCCAGCTCATGGGCGCCGCACGTCGAAGCCGGCAAGCTGCGCCTGCTGGCAACGTGGGGCGAACAGCGCGCGACCCGCTTCAAGGACACGCCCACGCTCAAGGAGCTGGGCTACAACGTGGTGGTGGAAGCGCCCAACGGCATCGGCGCGCCCAAGGGCCTGCCGCCTGCCGTGGAAAAGAAATTGCGCGATGCCTTCCGCGCCGCGGTCGCCAGCAACGAGTTCAAGCAGGTTGCGGCACGGCTGGACGCGCCGGTGATGTACCTGGACGGACCCGAGTACAAGAAGTATGTCGCCAGCGTCTATGAACAGGAAACCCAGCTGATCCAGCGCCTCAAGCTGAAAGAACTGCTGCAGCAAAGTTGATGTCGCGCGAAGGCCAAGACCCAGTGAACTCCAATCCCGTCATCCGGCTGCACCCCAACGACAACGTGCTGGTCGCCCGCAGCGACCTCGGCCTGGGCCAGCAGCTGGCCGATCCCGCCATGCGCGTGCGCGCGCAGGTGCCGGCCGGCCACAAGATCGCGGCCTGCGCTATCGCGGCCGGCACGCCGGTGCGCAAGTTCGACACCGTTATCGGCGTGGCCGCGCGCGATATCGCGCCGGGCGACCACGTGCATGCGCACAACCTGACGCTGGTCGACTTCTACCGCGATCCGGCCTTCTGCCAGGATGTGCGTCCGGTTGACTACGTGCCGCAGGCGCAGCGCGCCACCTTCAACGGCTTCGTGCGCGCGGATGGCCGCGTCGGCACGCGCAACTTCATCGGCATCCTGTCGTCGGTCAACTGCTCGTCCACCGTGATCCGCCAGATTGCGGCGCATTTCACGCCGCAACGGCTCGCTCAGTATCCGAATGTCGATGGCGTGGTCGCCTTTGCGCAGACCAGCGGCTGCGGCATGTCGTCGCCGAGCGAGCATTTCGACGTGCTGCGCCGCACGCTGGCCGGCTATGCGCGTCATCCCAACCTGGCCGGCGTGCTGATCGTGGGGCTGGGCTGCGAGCGCAACCAGGTCGCATCGCTGGTGGAGTCACAAGGCCTGGAGCCGGGGCCCGCGGTGCATACGCTGGTGATGCAGGATGCCGGCGGCACGCGCGCCACCATCGCGGCGGGGATCCACGCGATCGAATCGATGCTGCCGTCGGCCAACGCCGCGGTGCGCCAGCCGGTGCCCGCCAGCCATCTGAAGATCGGCCTCGAGTGCGGCGGCTCCGATGGCTTTTCCGGGATCAGCGCCAACCCCGCGCTGGGTGCGGCCATGGATATCCTGGTGCGCCATGGCGGCACCGCGATCCTGTCAGAGACCCCGGAGATCCACGGCGTCGAGTTCATGCTGACCCGCCGCGCGGTAACGCCGGCAGTCGGGCAGAAGCTGCTGGACCGCCTCGCCTGGTGGGAGCGCTACACCGCGGGCCACAACGCGCAGTTCAACGGCGTGGTCGGCCACGGCAACCAGCAGGGCGGCCTGGCCAATATCTTCGAGAAGTCGCTGGGCTCGGCCATGAAGGGCGGCACCACGCCGCTGCAGGCGGTGTATGAGTATGCCGAGCCGATCGACCAGGCCGGCTTTGTGTTCATGGACTCGCCCGGCTATGACCCGGTCGCCGTCACCGGCCAGATCGCCAGCGGCGCCAACCTGATCTGCTTTACCACCGGGCGCGGGTCGATGTTCGGCTCCAAGCCGGCGCCGACGATCAAGCTGGCGTCGAATTCCGCGATGTACCACCGCCTGGAAGAAGACATGGACATCAACTGCGGCCTGGTGCTCGACGGCGAACTGAGCGTGCCGCAGATGGGCCAGCGAATCTTCGAACACATCCTGCGCGCGGCCTCGGGCGAGCCGACCAAGAGCGAGCTGCTCGGCCTGGGCGACAACGAGTTCGTGCCGTGGCACCTCGGCATCGTCAGCTGAGCCGCGCTTCACCAATCCCTTTGCACACACATCGATGCTGACGCTTTCCGAGCCCACGCTGCTGCGCAGCCAGAACCTGATCGACGGCCAGTGGCGCGATGCCGGCCTGCGCGCGCGCCTTGCCGTGACCGACCCGGCCACCGCGGAGACCTTCGCCAACGTGGCCGACAGCGATGCCGGCGACGCACGCCTTGCCGTCGACGCCGCCGCCGCGGCGTTCCCGGCATGGAGCCGCCGGCCCGCGCGCGAACGCGCGCAATTGCTCAAGCGCTGGCATGCGCTGATCCTTGACCACCAGGAAGACCTGGCGCGCATCATCTCGACCGAACAGGGCAAGCCGCTGAAGGAAGCGCGCGGCGAGGTGCAGTACGGCGCCTCGTACGTGGAGTGGTTTGCCGAGGAGGCCACCCGCATCTGCGGCGACATCGTCGCCGAGGCCGTGCCTGGACGCAAACTGCTGGTGCTGAAGGAACCAGTGGGCGTGGTCGCGGCGATCACGCCATGGAACTTCCCGCTGGCGATGATCGCGCGCAAGATCGCACCCGCGCTGGCCGCTGGCTGCACGGTGGTGGCCAAGCCCGCCGAGGACACCCCGCTGACCGCGCTGGCGCTGGCGTGGCTGGCGCAACAGGCCGGCATTCCCGCGGGCGTGGTCAATATCGTCACGGCGTCGCGCGAGCACACGCCCGGCGTGGTCGATGCCTGGCTGGCCGACAGCCGCGTGCGCAAGGTCACGTTCACCGGCTCCACGCCGGTCGGCAAGCACCTGGCGCGCGAATCCGCGGCGACGCTGAAGAAACTGTCGTTGGAACTGGGCGGCAATGCGCCGTTCATCGTGTTCGACGATGCCGACCTGGATGCCGCGGTCGATGGCCTGATGGCATCCAAGTTCCGCAACGGCGG
>JABFVP010000669.1 GCA_013362725.1 Cupriavidus sp. | reverse complement strand
GGCGCCGGGGGCGCGCGGCAGGCGCACCACGCGCGGCGGCGTCTGGCTGGCCAGCTCGTCGAGGAAGGCCTCGACCGAGGAAATGTCGGCAAAGCTGTGCAGGCGTGCGGTATTCAGGCGCAGTTCCGCGGCGGTCTGCGGGCCGCGCAGCAGCAGCATCGCCAGCAGCGCGACCGACTGGCTCGGCACGCCGAGCGCGCGCTGCATGTTGTGCTCGAAGCGCGGCACGCGGCTGCTGCTGCCTTCCAACACCAGGCTCAGGCCCGTGAGGCCATCGATGGCCTCGAGGATCTCGGCCTCGTTGACATTCATCACCGGCGCGCGCGCGGTCTTCTGGTTGCAGCCCGAAGCCAGCGCGTTGAGCGACAGCGGATAGGTATCGGGTACGGTGTGCTGCTTTTCGACCAGCACGCCGAGGACGCGGCCCTCGACGGGCGTGAGCGGGCGCAATGCCGGGCGCGCGGGACGGTCGTTGGACGGGGTCGGATCGGATTCGGAAGTGGATTGCATCAAGGCTAGATTTTGCTGACGGTGGCGGCGCTGTTCGGGCTTGCCGGAAGCGCCGAGGCGACCATTCAATCCCAAGCCGGCGCAATGCGCAACTGTTCGCGCCCACGGCTCGCATTCCCCGCCGCGCCGTCTACTATCGATAAGCCGCGCCGCGGCAGCCGGGCTACGGACGATCCGGCAGGTACCGATGTCATCAGGGGGCAGCATGGCGAACTTGCAGGCGGAGGCAGTGGCGGCGGAAACGGAGCCGGGAGCGGAGGCCGATGGCGGCCTGGAGGCACCTTTCTCCACGCTGGAATCACGCTGGCACCAGATGTTCCCGCAACTGAGCGCCGACGAGATGGCGCGCGTCCGCCGCTTCGGCACGCCGCAGAGCTGGCACGCGGGCGAGAAGCTGTTCGCCATCGGCCAGTCCGGGCGCGGCATGTACCTGGTCAGCAGCGGCCGCGTACGCGTGATGCGGCGCGACGGCCTGGGGCGAGAACACCAGATCACCGAGCAGGGCCCCGGGCACTTCCTGGCCGAGGTCGGCACCCTTGCCGGCCGCCCGGCGCTGGTCGACGGCGTCGCGGTCACCGAGACCCACGGCTACGTAATCATGCCGGACCGGCTGCGTGCGCTGCTGGTGGCCGAGGCCGAACTGGGCGAGCGCATCATGCGCGCACTGATCCTGCGCCGCGTCGGGCTGATCGAGTTCGGCAGCGGCCCGGTGCTGGTGGGCCACGGCACCGAGCCGCAACTGCTGGCGCTGCAGGCCTTCCTGCGGCGCAATGGCTATCCGCATACCGTCATCGATATCGACGCCGACCGCGACTGCTCCTTATTGCTCGACTACGCCAACGCGCCCGCGAGCGACTTTCCGCTGGTGATCTGCGCCGACGGCCGCGTGCTGCGCGCCCCGGACGAGGGGCAACTGGCGTCGTGCCTCGGCCTGCTGCCGGAGTTCGACCCCGACCACGTCTATGACGTGGTGGTGGTCGGCGCCGGGCCGGCAGGATTGGCGACGGCGGTCTATGCCGCCTCCGAAGGCCTGTCGGTGGCGGTGATCGATTGCCGCTCGCCGGGCGGGCAGGCGGGCGCGAGCGCTCGCATCGAGAACTACCTGGGCTTCCCGACCGGCATTTCGGGGCAGGCGCTGGCCGGGCGCGCGTTCGTGCAGGCGCTCAAGTTCGGCGCGCACATCGCGATTCCGCTGGAGGTCAAGGCACTGCACTGCGGCGCCGATCCGATCCGGCTGGAGCTGGCCGACGGCCGCATGGTGCCGACCCATACCGTGGTGATCGCCACCGGCGCGCAGTACCGCCGCCCCGGCATCGCCGCGCTCGAGCATTTCGAAGGCCGCGGGGTCTACTACTGGGCCTCGCCGGTGGAAGCCAAGCTGTGCAAGAACGAGGCGGCAATGCTGGTGGGCGGCGGCAATTCGGCCGGGCAGGCGGCGGTGTTCCTGGCCTCGCACGCGGCCCACGTGCATATGCTGGTGCGCGGCCCGGGACTGGCCGCCACCATGTCGCGCTACCTGATCGACCGCATCGCCGCGCTGCCGAATGTCACGCTGCATACCCACGCACAGATCAGCGCGCTCGACGGCGACGGCTGGCTCAGCGCGGTGCACTACGAATGCCGCGCCGAGCATCCCGCGCCGGTCACCATGGCGGTGCGGCACCTGTTTCTCTTCATCGGTGCCGACCCGAATGCAGCGTGGCTGCGCACCTGCCATGTCGAGGTCGACGACAAGGGCTTCGTGCGCACCGGCGGCGGCTCGCTGGGCTGCGCGTCGGCGGTGCCGTATCCGCTGCAGACCAGCGTGCCGGGGGTGTTTGCCATTGGCGACGTGCGGGCGGGATCGACCAAGCGCGTAGCCGCCGCGGTTGGCGAGGGCGCGGCGGTGGTGGCGCAGATCCACGACTACCTGGCAAAAATGCAGGCGCCCGCTTTGCGCTGAGCGGCGCGCGGCTTCACTCCTGCGCCTCGCGCTCCAGCAGTTCGCGCTTGCGCGCCACGCCCCAGCGATAGCCGGACAGGTCGCCGTCGCTGCGCACCACGCGATGGCAGGGAATCGCCACCGCCAGGTGGTTGGCCGCGCAGGCCTGCGCCACCGCGCGCACCGCGCGCGGCGCGCCGATGCGGGCCGCGATCTCGGCGTAGCTAGCGGTGCTGCCGGCCGGGATTTCACGCAACGCTTGCCATACGCGCTGCTGGAACGCGGTGCCGCGCACGTCCAGCGGCAGTGCCAGGCCGATCGAAGGCGCTTCGATCAGTCCCACCACTTGCGCCACCAGCTGCTCGAACTGCGCGTCGCCGCCGATCAGGTTGGCGCGCGGGAAGCGGTCCTGCAAGTCTTGCAGCAGCGCTTGCGGATCGTCGCCCAGCAGGATCGCGCAGACGCCGCGCTGGCTCTGCGCCACCAGGATCGCTCCCAGCGAGCATTGGCCGATGGCAAAGCGGATATCGATGTCGGCGCCGCCGGCGCGGTAGCGCGACGGGGTCATGCCTAGCACGGCGTCGGAGGTCTCGTAGAAGCGGCTGTTGGAGCCGAACCCGGCATCGTAGATGGCCTCGGTCACGGAGTCGCTTGTTTCCAGTTGCTCGCGCAGTTTACGGGCCCGATGCGCGGCGGCGTACGCGCGCGGGGTCAGGCCGGTGGCGCTCTTGAACAGGCGGTGGAAGTGGTAGGGGCTGAT
>JABFVP010000483.1 GCA_013362725.1 Cupriavidus sp. | reverse complement strand
CGTGAAGTCCGCGCGCGTGTCGTACTTGACGTCCAGCAGCGCCGGCTCGATCGCATTGCTGTTGACATGCGCCATCAGCAGCGTGGTGCCGTCAGGCGGCTGCTTGGCCACATAGGCCGCGGCAATCGCGCCGGTGGCGCCGGGCTTGTTCTCCACCACCACGCTGGTGTTCCACATCACGCCCAGCTTCTGCCCGATCACCCGCGCCAGCACATCGGTGCCGCCGCCGGGGGCAAAGCCCACCACGATGCGAACCGGCCCTGCCACATTGGCCGCGCGCACCAGGCCGGGCACGGCCAGCCCGGCCGCGGCCGCCAGAAGAAATTGCCTGCGCTGCATTGCGTGTCTCCTCTATCGTTATGGAGCCATCTTGCGCAATGCACCCGCCCAGGGCTATCGCTATTTTCAGGATTCAGGTTTCGCGTTTTGCGCAAGCACCTGCAGCACGCTCAGCGCGGCCGACGACAGCACCCCGTGAGGCCGATGGCACAGCACAAAATGCCGCGCCGCCCATTCCCCCGCGATCGGCAACCGCACGAAGCGGCTGCCCCCCGCCACCTCGCGCGCAATCGCCTCAGGCATCACCCCACCGCCCAGGTTCTGCGCCACCAGCGCCGCGACGCTGTCGAATCCGCTCACCCGCATGCGCATGCGCAACACCCGCCCCGCGTCCTCCGCCAGCCGCTCCAGCCCCACGGAGATCGCCGAACTCTCGCCCAGCACGATCAGGTCGCAGTCCAGCACGTCCTCCGTCGTCACCTTCTTGCGCTTCGCCAGCGCATGGCCGCGCGCCACCACCAGCACCAGCCGGTCACTGCGGTATGGCGCGGTCGGCAGGTCGACCACGCCCAGGCTGCCCTCGTAGATGCCGATATCGACGGTACCCCGGCGCAACGACTGCTGGACTTCCTGGCTGTTCATTTCCTGCAGGTCGATCCGGACACCGGGGCATTCCGTGGCGCAGCGCTGGATGTCGAACGGCAGAAATTGGATCACGGCGGACTTTGGCGCGGCCACCCGCACCACACCGAGATCGCCGCCGACGAAGGACGCGGCGTCGTCCTGCATGCGCTGGACGGTGTGGGTAATGCCGCGGGCGTGGGCCAGCAGCGCGCGGCCGGCTTCCGTGCAGGCCATCCCGTGAGGCAGGCGCTCGAACAGCGAGACGCCGAGCTGGGATTCCAGTTCGAGGATGCGGCGGGAGGCGGCGGCGGGGGCCAGGTGCAGGCGTTCGGCGCCGCGGGTGATGCTGCCCTGGTCGGCTACGGCGATGAAGAGCTGGATGGTGGTGAGGTCGAAATGGAGGCGGGAATTGCGCGAGTAGGCGGGGGACGTCACGATGGTGTGCGCGCTGGACGGCGCCGTTGGGCGAGCGACGGATGGAAGTTGAAGAAGCCGCCGCGAGCAATACAGAGATTGCCACGCGTGCTTGCTTGCTGGCCCATTCTCCGCTCAACGTCGGGACTCGGCAATTGCGGGTTTCCCGTGTCCCGGACAACGCTTGCCAGCAACGATCACTACCGCCCCCGCAACTCCTGCTTCAGGATCTTCCCAACCGCGTTGCGCGGCAGGCCATCCAGGAATTCAACAGCCTTCACGCACTTGTATCCAGCCAGCCGTTCCCGGCAAGCGGCCAGAATATCCGCCTCCGTCACCGGCATCCCCGGCTTGCACACCACGAACGCCACGGGAATCTCGTCCCACCTGGCATCGGCCCGCCCTACCACCGCCACATCGGTAACGCCGTTGACCGTGCGAATCGCGGCTTCCAGTTCCGCGGGATAGATGTTCTCGCCGCCGCTGATGATCATGTCCTTCAGGCGGTCCACGACGTACAGGAAGCCGTCCTTATCAAGATGGCCGATATCCCCGCTGCGATACCAGCCCTGATGCAACGCGGCCCGCGTGGCGTCCGGATTGCGCCAGTAGCCGGAGAAGACCATCGGCCCCCGGCACCAGATCTCCCCGTCCGCATCTACCGGCAGCGCGGCCCCCGTCGCCGGATTGACGATGCTGACTTCGGCATGCAGATGTGCCTTGCCTTGCGAGTGCGCCTTCGCCAGCCCCATCTCCGCGGTCCAGAATGACACCGCTCCGCAGAACTCGGTGATGCCGTAGACCTGGTGCACGCGGATTCCCAGATCGAGATACGCCTCGATCAGTGCCTTCGGCACGGCTGACGCGCCGCAACTGATCCATGACAGGCTCGACGCGTCGACCGTCGTCGCCTTCGCCACTGCAAGCATGGCCTGCTGCATCAGCGGGACCGACATCATGCCCGTGCTGCGTTCGGCGGCGATGGTCTGCCACACCTCCTTCGGATCGAACTCAGGCCGCAGCACCGTGGTGCATCCCTTCAGCACATTGGTCATCAGCGGCGACAGTCCACCAATATGGAACATCGGTGCGACGAGCAGGAAGCGCGCATCCTGGCGCCAGTCGAGGGTATTGGCATTGCCATGCGCGGCCCAGAGCAGGGCTTCGTGCGACAGCATCGCCCCTTTGGGACGCCCGGTCGTGCCCGAGGTGTACATGATGACGGCCGGCAAGTCGCCCGATACCTCACGAGACACAGAGGCGGGAGCGCCGGACCCGTTCACGATACTGTCGTAATCGATGCCGGGCCCGCGCTCGCCTACCCGGACGATGCCGCGCAGCGACTGGGCCTCAGCCAGCTGCTCAACCACAGGCGCGAACGCCTCTTCATACAGCAGCACGGCAGGCTCGGCATCGGCGACAATGTATGTCAGCTCCGCGGCGCTGAGCCGCCAGTTCAATACCACCGCGGTCGCGCCAGCACGCGCGGCCGCGAACACGGCATTGGCCAGCGCCTCGCCATTCTTGGCGTAGATCGCAACCCGATCCCCTTCCGATACGCCCAGTTCCGCCAACGAATCGGCAAGCCGTGTACAGCGCTCATTGAACTGAGCATAGGTCCAGCGTCCACGCGGACACACAATGGCTTCGCGGGATGGCGACAGCGCGGCGCGCTGCGCAAGCAGTTGCGAGAGATGCAGTGGCATGATCATCAGGGTTTCGTCAGCTCGCGGCGGAAGGTCAGATCATCAGGCTGGCGCGGTCGATCAGCCGTGCAACCGGCGCCTGCGGATCCAGCGTGCCATAGGTAAAGCCGCACTCGCGCGCCAGGCGGGCGCGGCAGAAGGCATTGGCGATCTCGTCATTGCCGGAAGTCAGCAGCA
>JABFVP010000698.1 GCA_013362725.1 Cupriavidus sp. | reverse complement strand
ACCCTCAATTGGTCGACCAGCTCAAGGCCGATGAAAAGGCCATGACGCAGCGCCTGCAGCGCGAAGGCAAGTGGCGCCACCTGTGGCGCGTGGTGGGCCAGTACGCCAACGTCAGCATCTTCGACGTCAGCGACAACGATGAACTTCACACCTTGCTGACCGCGCTGCCCCTGTACCCGTACATGGAGATCCAGGTCACGCCGTTGGCCCAGCACGGCTCCGCGATCGCGCTGAACTGAGCCGGACCGCCCCCGCAACACTGCCCGCGATCCCTGACTGACCGATACCATGCCCTTCGCCGATCTTCCCGACGTCCGCCTGCACTACCGCCTCGACGGCGCCGAGCACCTGCCTGTGCTGGTGCTGTCCAATTCGCTCGGCACCAACCTGGACATGTGGGCGCCGCAGGTGGCTGCCTTCAGCCAGCATTTCCGCGTGCTGCGCTATGACACGCGCGGGCATGGCCAGTCGTCGGTGCCGCCCAGTCCCTACAGCATCGCGCAACTGGGCGACGACGTGATCGGGTTGCTCGACCAGCTTGGCATCGGGCAGGCCAGCTTCTGCGGCCTGTCGATGGGCGGCATTACCGGCATGTGGCTGGCGCTGAACCATGCGCCGCGGCTGCGCAAGCTGGTGCTGTGCAATACCGCCGCGTATATCGGCCCGCCCGAGAACTGGACCAACCGCGCCGCGGCGGTCGAACGCGACGGCGTGGCGTCGATCGCCGCGGCAGTGGTCGACAAATGGTTGACGCCAGCCTACGCCGCCGCGCATCCGGAACTGGTGGCGTCGTTGCGCGCCATGCTCGGCGCCAGCCCGGCCGCGGGCTACGCCGCCAACTGCCTGGCGGTGCGCGACGCCGACCTGCGTGCCGAGATCTGCGCCATTGCCGCCCCCACGCTGGTGATTGCCGGCTCTGGCGACTTGCCCACGCCGCCGCGCGACGGCGTGTACCTGGCGCAGACGATCTCCGGCGCGCACTACGTCGAGCTGGAAGCGGCGCATATCTCCAACCTGGAGCAGGCAGGGGCCTTCAGCAGGGTCGTGCTGGATTTCATGACGCGCTGAGCCCGATGCGGCCCGGGCCTTTCGTGGCCCGGTCGCGTGGCTTATCATGCACCCCTTCGCCGTTGTCTCTGCCGTTGGTGCGCGCGGTCTCGGATCCCCGCATTCGAGGAATTGACAGGCCCGTAGTGCGCGGACAAGATGCGACCGATAGATGCGCCTCCGGGACGACATGCCGGCAGTCATAGCCGAAATGCCCGGAGAACACGCGAGAACTTTGGGAATCGGGGTCATGAAGCCAATCTTTCGTCAACTGGCGGGCGCGGTCACGCTCGCCGTCATGCTGTCCGGCTGCGCCACCGGGCCAGACTATGCCGGCAACCCGGCGGCGGCCGAGCAGCCGCCCTCCGACCAGGCCATGAAGGCCTTGTCCGCCGAGGTCTTCACCTTTGCCTATCCGATGGTGCTGATGGACGTGACGCGCGAGCTGATGACGCTGCGCACGCCCGCCAACACCTTCGGCCACAAGCGCACCTTCCCGGATGCCACTTTTACCGATGTGGTCAGCCCCAACGCCGACACGCTGTACTCGTCGGCGTGGCTGGACCTGTCGCGCGAGCCGGTGATCCTGTCCGTGCCTGATACGCGCGGGCGCTATTACCTGATGCCGCTGATGGATGCGTGGACCAATGTATTCGCCGCACCGGGCAAGCGCACCACCGGCACCCGCCGCGGCAATTTCGCCATCACCGGGCCGGACTGGCGCGGCACGCTGCCCAGGGGCGTGCAGGAGATCCGCTCGCCCACGTCGATGGTCTGGCTGATCGGCCGCACGCAAGCCAACGGCAAGCAGGACTTTCCGGCGGTGCACCGGCTGCAGGACCAGTACCGGCTGACGCCGCTGTCGGCCTGGGGTGGCGGCCGCCGGGTGCCGGACAAGGCCGCGCCGCGGTCCGCGCTGGATCCGGACAGCGCCCCGGTCGAGCAGGTGGCGGCCATGGACGCGCAGGCATTCTTCACGCGGTTTGCCGCGCTGCTGCCGGCCAATCCGCCGGCACCGGCCGACAGCGCCATGGTCGAGCAGATGCGCCGCATGGGCATCCGCCCCGGCATGCCGTTCAAGACCACAGTGATGGAGCCGTCGACCGCGCGCGCCGTGCAGGAAGGGGCCACCGCCGCGCTGGCGGCGATCGAGCAGGCGGCGCGCAAGGGCAACGCCGATGCCGGCAACGGCTGGGTCATGCATCGCGACCTGGGCACCTACGGCACCAGCTATGGCCGCCGCGCGGTCACGGCGTGGGTGGGCCTGGGCGCCAACCTGCCGGAGGACGCGATCTACGCCTCCACCCGTACCGATGCCAACGGCAAGCCGCTGCAGGGCGGGGCGCGCTACGTGCTGCACTTCGACAAGAACCAGCTGCCGCCGGCACGCGCGTTCTGGTCGCTGACGCTATACAACGAGCGCCAGGCTTTTGTCCCGAACCCGATCCAGCGCTATGCGATCGGCAGCCGCGACCGCCTGCGCTACAACGGCGACGGCTCGCTCGACATCTACATCCAGCATGAGCGCCCGGCCGGCGCCAACGCCACCAACTGGCTGCCGGCGCCGCCCGATGGCCTGAACATGATGCTGCGCGCGTACTGGCCGGAACAGGCGTTGCTGGACGGCAGCTGGATGCCGCCGCCGGTGATGCGCGTGAACTGATCCGCCTGGCCGGCACGCAAACAGGCCGCATGCCCCGTCGGGCATGCGGCCTGTTTTTTACGCCGCGGTGTTCTGCGTGAGGCTGGCTGGTCAGTGTGCGTGCGTGGCGCAGGCAGTGCAGGCGCCGGCCGTGTGCGGCACCGGTGCGGTGCCGGCCGCGGCGGTGCGCTCGACGCGCTTCCATGCCGCGATTTCCGGCGCCGACAGGCGCTGGCGCAGCGCGCGCGCCGCGCTGACCATGTTGGCCAGCGCCGCTTCGGTTTCCTCCCAGCCGCGCGTCTTCAGCCCGCAGTCCGGATTGACCCACAGCCGCTGCGGCGGCACCACCTCGCAGGCGCGCTCCAGCAGCCGCGCCATCGCCTGCACCGACGGCACGCGCGGCGAGTGGATGTCATAGACGCCCGGTCCGATCTCGTTGGGATAGTCGAAGTCGCCAAAGCCTTCCAGCAATTCCATCGCCGAGCGCGAGGTCTCGATGGTGATCACGTCCGCGTCCATCGCCGCGATCGCGGGCAGGATGTCGTTGAACTCGGCATAGCACATATGCGTATGGATCTGGGTCTGATCCTGCACGCCGCTGGCCGACAGGCGGAACGCGGTCACGGCCCAGTCCAGGTAGGCGTCCCAGTCGGCGCGGCGCAGCGGCAGCCCTTCGCGCAGCGCCGGTTCGTCGATCTGGATCACGCCGATGCCGGCCTGCTCGAGGTCGCACACCTCGTCGCGAATCGCCAGCGCGAGCTGGCGTGCGGTGGTGGCGCGCGGCTGGTCGTCGCGCACGAAGGACCACTGCAGCATGGTGATGGGGCCGGTCAGCATGCCCTTCATCGGCCGTTCGGTCAGCGACTGCGCGTAGCGGGCGGTGTCGACCGTCATCGGTTCCGGGCGGTACACATCGCCGTAGATCACCGGCGGCTTGACGCAACGCGAGCCGTAGCTCTGCACCCATCCGTTCTCGGTGAAGCCATAGCCGCACAGCTGCTCGCCGAAGTATTCGACCATGTCGTTGCGCTCGGCCTCGCCATGCACCAGCACGTCGAGCCCCAGCGCTTCCTGCTTGCGCACCGCCAGCGCGATCTTGGCGCGGATGCGCTCGAGGTATTCCAGCGCGCCAATCTCGCCGCGCTTGAACGCCGCACGGGTCTGGCGGATCGCAGTGGTCTGCGGGAACGAGCCGATGGTGGTGGTCGGCAGCAGCGGCAGCGCAAGGGCCTTGCGCTGGCGTTCGATGCGCTCGGCGAAGGGGCTGGCGCGGTGCGCCATCGCATCATCCACGCCAGCCAGGCGCTGCTGCACGCGCGCATTGACCACGCGCCGCGAGGCTCGGCGCGACGCATGCGCGGCATCAGAGGCGGCCAGGGCGTCAGCGACGGCACCGTCGCCCTGGTTCAGCGCGCGAGCCAGCACCGACAGTTCGTCGAGCTTCTCCGTGGCGAACGCGAGCCAGGACTTCAGTTCGTCATCGAGCCGCGCTTCTTGCGCCAGCGACACCGGCACATGCAGCAGCGAGCACGAAGGCGCCAGCCACAGGCGCTCGCCCAGCGCGCCGTGCAGCGGGCGCAGCAGGTCCAGCACGCGGCGCAGGTCGGTGCGCCAGATATTGCGGCCGTCGATCACGCCCAGCGACAGCACCGCATGCGCGGGCAGCACGGCCTGCCATGCCGCCAGTTGCGCGGGGGCGCGCACCAGGTCGATATGGAAGCCGTCGACCGGCAGCGCGCAAGCGCGCTGCGCGTGGTCGGCGGCGGTGTCGAAGTAAGTCGCCAGCAGCAGCTTCGGGTGCGCCGTCCGGCCACCCTCGTGCAGCGCGGAGTAGGCGGTGTCGAAGGCATCGAGCCACGCCGGTGCCAGGTCCAGGCACAGCGCCGGCTCGTCGATCTGCACCCACTCGATGCCGCGTGCCTTAAGCTGGCCCAGGATGCGGCGATACGCCTGCAGCAGCCGCGGCAGCAACGACAGCCGGTCGAAGCCCGGCACATGGCTCTTCGACAGCCACAGGTAGGTGACGGGGCCGATCAGCGCCGGACGGGCGCGCAGCCCCAGCGCCAGCCCCTCATCGGTTTCCTCGAAGAACCATTGCGGGCCGCCATCGAAGGTGGTGTCGGCGTCCAGCTCCGGGACCAGGTAGTGGTAGTTTGTATCGAACCACTTGGTCATTTCCATCGCCGGCTGCTCGCGGTTGCCGCGCGCCAGCTCGAAATACTCCGCCAGCGTCAGTTGCGCCGGGTCGAAGCCGAAGCGGCGCGGCAGCGCGCCCAGCAGCGCGGTCAGGCTCAGCATCTGGTCGTAGTACGCAAAGTCGCCGGTGGCGACGGTGTCCAGGCCGCGTTCGGCCTGCAGCTGCCAGTGGCGGCGGCGCAGTTCGGCGGCCACCGTGCGCAGTTCGGTCTCGGTGCGTTCGCCGCGCCAGAACGCTTCCTGCGCGAATTTCAGTTCACGGCGCTCGCCGATGCGGGGAAAGCCGAGGATATGGGTGCGTGCCATGGTGTTGCTCCGGTAGAGGTCTGGCGCACAGTGTCGGTTTGCCCATAAAATGAATCAAGCGACAAGTTTTAACCAATATATGAATCGTTTTCATATCAAGACGAAAGAGCGGCACCGCGGGAGCCGTGCATGATCGAAGTCCGCCATTTGCGTTCGCTGGTGGCCATTGCCGAATCTGGCAAGCTGGCGAGCGCGGCCGAGCGCGTGCATGTCAGCCAGTCAGCGCTGTCGCACCAGATCAAGGCGATCGAATCCCACTACGGCTTGCCGCTGTTCGACCGCACCCGCCAGGGCCTGCGCTTTACGCCCGCGGGCGAGCGCCTGCTGGCGCTGGCGCGCGAGGTGCTGGCCGCGGTCAGCGCGGCCGACCGCGATATCGAACGGCTCAAGGGCGACACCCGCGGCGAGTTGCGCGTGGTGCTGGAATGCCATACCTGCTTTGACTGGCTGATGCCGGTGATGGACGAATTCCGCCGGCGCTGGCCCGAAGTGGAGGTGGACCTGGTCGCCGGCTTCCATGCCGATCCGATCGCGCTGCTGCGCAACGGCCGCGCCGACATGGTGATCGGCTCGCTGCCGGCGGCGCGGCGTGGGCTGGAGGTGGCGCCGCTGTTCCGCTTCGAGATCCTGGCGGTGATCGCCAACGAACACCGGCTGCGCAACAAACGCCGCATCGAGGCCACGGACCTTGCCGGCGAAACCCTGATCACCTACCCGGTGCCGGAATCGCGCATCGACCTGATCCGCGAGGTGCTCGAACCCGCCGGCATCCACCTGGAGCGGCGTACCGCCGAACTGACGGTGGCCGTGCTGCAACTGGTGGCCAGCCGCCGCGGCGTGGCGGCGCTGCCCAACTGGGGCGTCAAGAATTACGTCGACCACGACTACGTGCTGGCCAAGCGCATCGGCGCCAAAGGGCTGTGGAGCGAACTCTATGCGACCGTGCCGGCCGCGATGGCGCGGCGGCCCTACGTGGCGGATTTTGTCGCGATCGTGCGCGACACCTGCGCGGCGCAGCTCGACGGCATCGAGCTGCTGGCGCCGGCGGCGTAGGGGCGCGCGGACGGGTCAGGCCATCAGCATCAATTCGGCAGGCCGCTCGCGGCGAGTGGCGGCGCGCGGCGCAGGCTCTGCCACCGTGTGATCGTCCGGATCTTCCACCTCCGCATTCAGCAACTCCACGTCCAGGCCGTTATCGAGGCGGCGCAGGAACAGCCACAGCAGCCCGGCGTCGTCTGCTGTCAGCGTGGCATGCATCACGGCCTGCGGGGCGGCGTCAAAGCTCAATTGCTGCGGCGCCAGTCCGGTACGGCGCGCATTGGCCAGCACCCATTCCAGCGCGCCGAACAGGTCGGCGGACGCGAGGCGCAGCGACAGGCGCAGGGTGGGGAGAGGGCGGGAGGCTGGCATGTGTCGTTTCCGGCAATGGGTCTATGCAGGTTAATTTAACAGCCATGCCGCAGAATTGGCTTTCTACTTTTTTCCATATCCGAGTCAATTTCAGTAGAACCATCTTCATTTGATAGAATCGACGGGAGACTATTCCTATCAGGTGGTGTTTGATGGCACAGTCACCCAAACTCGACGACACCGACCGCCGCATCCTGCGCGAGCTGCGGCGCGACGGCCGCCTGTCCAATGCGCGGCTGGCGGAGCAAGTGGGCCTGTCGGCCACGCCCTGCTGGAACCGCGTGCGCGCGCTGGAAGAAAGCGGGGTCATCGAAGGCTACGCCGCGCTGCTGAACCAGAAGGCGCTGGGCTTGCCCGACACCGTGCTGATCGAAGTTACGCTGGAGCGGCACGACGACGACATGCTGTACCGCTTCGGCAAGGCGCTGGCGGAGTTGCCGGAGGTGATGGAGGCCTACCTGCTGACCGGCGAATACGACTACCTGATCAAGGTGGCGGTGGCCGGCACGCAGGGCTATGAGGAATTCCTGCGGCACAAGCTTTACAAGCTGCCCGGTCTGCGCCACAGCCGTTCGACCTTCGTGCTGCGCACGCTCAAGCGCGAGACTTCGGTCGAGCCGTGATGCGGTCGTGCCGGGATCAAGCGGTCCTGAGCACTTCGCTGGTGGTGTTGCGCAGGGCGCGCAGGGCCTCGTTGCATTGCTGCGGCGTGGTCGGGTCTACCAGCACCGCCCAGCGGCCATGCTGCACGGCCTCGCGCACCGGCGTGATCACCAGCTGGTGGGCCGGCCGCGCGGTTATCAGGCCTGCCAGCAGCATGCCGGACATTACCCCGAGGAAGATCGCAGCGCCGGCCGCCAGGGCCGGGCTTTGCATCACCGCGTCGACTTCCTGCCGGTGCAGGATGCCGACCACGGCGAGGCCGACAATGGCGCCCAACGCAGCCATGATCAAGTGCGAACGCACCGCGGTGTGGACCATGCCGCCGTTTTGGGGCTCGGACTTGCGGCCGAAATGGGCCTCGTACGGGTGCACCAGGCGCACCTGCCCGCGCTTCAGGTGGGCCTCGTAGCAAACGCGCTCGGCAGCGCTGCTGGCCGCGAGCTTGGTGTCGAACAATGCTGCGATCTTGGTGGCCGCGGCCTCGGCATTCAACGGATTGGCTGTCATGGCGAACTCCTGCTGCGGCCGTGCCGCAAGGCGGGTGGTGCGCATTGTTTCCGTGCCCGCCGGGGACGACCCATGTCCTGTAAACCGAGTCTAGAGACCCGTTTAAAGCGGCTGCATAAGTCGACGGCGCTTGCGCTTGTAGGAATTGGCCGACCACCCCCGGCGCCCGTCCCGGCGGGGGAATTCCAGCGCGAACGCCCGATTCCGCTCATAATGTCGGCGGTGCCGGGCCGCGCCCCCGCCTATTGACCAAGAATTCCGGTATGAACGACACAGAAATTGAGCTGATCGACTCGGCACGCCTGCCGACGCGATTCGGCGACTTCACGGCGCACGCCTTCAAGGGCGCCGATTCAGGCATCGAACACCTGGCCCTCAGCGTGGGCGATGTGGCGGGCGACAATGTGCTGATCCGCATGCATTCCGAATGCCTGACCGGTGATGTGTTCGGCTCCTGCCGCTGCGATTGTGGGCCGCAACTCGAACTCGCCATGGAAAAGATCGCCGCCGAGGGCCGCGGCATCCTGCTGTACCTGCGCGGCCACGAAGGCCGTGGCATCGGCCTGGCGGAAAAGATCCGAGCCTACCGCCTGCAAGACGGCGGCCTCGATACCGTCGACGCCAACCTGGCCCTGGGCCAGGCCATCGACGCCCGCAACTACGCCTTTGCGGCCGACCTGCTGCACCAGTGGGGTGTCAAGTCGGTGCGCCTGATGAGCAACAACCCGCTGAAGGCGGCCGCGCTCGAGAAAGCAGGCATCACGGTTTCGGAGCAACTGCGCCACATCGTGCCGTCCAACGCCGAAAACGAGAAATACCTGGCGACCAAGCGCACGCGGATGGGACACCTGCTCGACTGAACGCGCCAGCGCGCGTGTGCCCCGGCAGGGGCATTTATTTGGCCAAATAGTTGCCAACGGAAACTATTGAAAATAGAATCCATTGGCCGCTCCACCTCCTTTCCACATGTCCAACGCAACCCGCTCGACGCACTCGATCCTCGAATTCATGTCGTTCCGCCTGAACCGGCTCTGCGAAATGACCAAGAATTCGGCCTCCGGCTTCTACGAGCGGGAATTCGGCATCGGCCTGCGCGAACTGCGGGTGCTGCGCTTCGCCGGGCTGGAACCGGGCTTGACGCTGACGCGCTTGATGGAACTGGTGCTGCTGGAAAAAACGGTGACATCGAAGCTGGTGACCGCGCTGTCCAGGCGCGGACTGCTGCGTCGGGAAGTGGGCGAAGCCGATGCGCGGCAGCTGAACCTCTACCTGACGCCGGCCGGCGAAGCGCTGGTGGCGCAGACCTACCAGCGCGGCGACATGCTGGAGAAGATGTTCCTTTCGGTATTGACCGAGGCCGAGGTGAAGACGCTGGATCGCTGCATCGACAAGCTCACCAACGCCCTGATCGCACATCAGCAGGGCGTGCAGGCAGCGGCGGACTGAGGCGCACTGAGGCGCACTGAGGCGAGGGCGGCGACCCCCAATCAAAAACAATGCAAGGAGACAGCATGTCGTTGAAGCCCCACCGGAAATCCCCGCGGCCATGGCGCCGCCTGGCTGGCGTGGCGCTGTTCGCGTCAAGCCTGCCGGCGTGGAGCCAGCCCGCCGCCAGCGCGGCCAGCGCAGCGCCTCCGGCCGCCGTACCGGCGACGACGGTGGCGGCGGCGCTGGCCACCGATCCGAACCTCATCGGTTGGATGCAGGGCTTTCCGCCGCCGCCGGACAAGCTGATCACCCATGTGCCGGGGGGCAACAGGTTTCCGCGCAACCGCTGGCTGTTCTCGCATGTGCGCGAACTGGGGCCGACTGCATCGGTATGGCGCGGCCCCGGCCCGGCCAGCACGCTGCCGCGCGCGGAGCAGCCCATCGGCGCGATTCCGTTCACCGATGCCGACGGTACCCGCCGCACCTTCGACGAGATGCTGGCGCTGACCTATACCGACGGCATCCTGGTGATGCACCAGGGCAAGGTTATCTACGAGCGCTATTTCGGCGCGCTCGACAGCCATACGCCGCATATCGCCATGTCGGTGACCAAGTCGTTCGTCGGCACGCTGGCCGCCATGCTGGCGGCGGAAGGCAAGCTCGACCCGGCCGCGCCGGTGACGCGCTACCTGCCGGAGATGGCCGGCACCGCGTATGGCGATGCCACGGTGCGGCAGGTGATGGACATGACCATCGGCGTGCGCTATTCCGAGGACTACGCCGACCCCCGGGCCGAGGTCTGGGACTACGCGCGTGCCGGCGGCATGCTGGCGCGCCCGGCCAACTACAACGGCCCGGGCACGTTCTATGACTTCCTGAAGACGCTGCAGAAGGACGGCAGCCACGATGCCGCGTTTGCCTACAAGACCGTCAATGCCGAGGTACTGGCGTGGATCGTGCGCCGCGCCTCGGGCCAGTCACTGGCGAAGCTGCTGTCCGAGCGGATCTGGCAGCCGATGGGCGCCGAGCAGGACGCATATTTCACCGTCGACAGCATCGGCACCGAATCGGGGGGCGGCGGTTTGAACACCACGCTGCGCGATCTCGCGCGCTTTGGCGAGACCATCCGCGCCAACGGGCGCTTCAACGGCAAGCAGATCATCCCGGCATCGGTGGTGGCCGATATCCGCCGCGGCGGCAGCCGCGAGCTGTTTGCCAGGTCCGGCAGCGCGGCGGTGTTGCCGGGCTGGAGCTACCGCGACATGTGGTGGGTCTCGCACGACAGCCACGGCATGTTCCAGGCCGCCGGCATCCATGGCCAGCGCATCTACATCGACCCGCAAGCGGAACTGACCATCGTGCGTTACGCCTCGCACCCGGTGGCGGGCAATGCCGCCAACAACGCGATCACGTTCCGGGCCTTCAGGGCGGTGGCGGAAGCGTTGTCGCGATAGTGGCGCACGGGGCGGAGGGGCATCGGTCATTCCGCCTTGGTGCTCAGCCCTTGGCTGGCCTACGGGTTTGTCCCACCTCCGCGCCGTAGTACCTTGAATTTATTGAGCTAACTGCCTCGGACGTGCCATTCGGCCCGCGCTGCCCAGCAAAATCCGCCTTGACCGATTGTCGCTGGCGACGATAATGCAAACCACTGCAAACGTTTGCAATGGAGGGCAGATGGAAAACTACGCAGAACCGGCGCGGCAATCGCCGCCCGGTCCGCTTGCACTGATCGACGACGAGCAATCGGTCACCCACATCGTCGAGGCCGCGATGGCGAACACGTCCGATCCGCGCCTGCGCTTTGTCATGGGTGCACTGGTCAGGCACCTGCACGCCTTCCTGAGGGAGGCGCGCCTGACCGATGCGGAATTCGAGTTCGCGCTCGAGTTCGTGGCGCGCCTGGGTCAGGCCACCCATGCCACGCACAACGAAGTCGTGCTGGCCGCGGACGTGCTTGGGCTGTCGACCCTGGTGACGGTGACGAACAACGGCACGCGTCATGGACGCACGCCGGGGGCGCTGCTGGGCC
This sequence comes from Cupriavidus sp., assembly GCA_013362725.1. Classification (GTDB taxonomy): domain Bacteria; phylum Pseudomonadota; class Gammaproteobacteria; order Burkholderiales; family Burkholderiaceae; genus Cupriavidus. The sequence goes on along the minus strand of JABFVP010000698.1, from coordinate 18,567 downwards.
CGTTCTACCGCGCCAACGCGCCGCGCTATGCGTGCGGCGACTGCGTCGTCCAGGACAACGCGCCCGGCCTGCCGCTGTTCGTCAGCGGCACGGTGCGCGCCACCGACGGCACGCCGCTGCCGGGTGCGCTGGTCGAGGTCTGGCAGGCTTCGCCGGTGGGGCTGTACGACAACCAGGATCCAACCCAGCCCGACCGCAATCTGCGCGGCTGCTTCCATGCCGATGAAGGCGGTCACTACCATTTCCGCTCCGTGCGCCCGGCAGGCTACCCGGTGCCGACCGACGGCCCGGTCGGCACCCTGCTTGCCGCGCAGCGGCGCTATCCGTACCGGCCGGCGCATATCCATTTCATCGTCGCGGCGCCGGGCTACCGCACGCTGGTGACACAGGTATTCGCCGACGAACCAGCCCGGCTGGAAGCCGATGTCACCTTTGGCGTGCACCGGCAACTCGTCGGCCAGCTGCAGCGGCACGACTACGGGTACAGCCCGTGGGGCAACGTGCCGGCGCCGTTCTTTACGCTCGCGTTCGATTTCACGCTCGAGCCGGGCGAGCAGACCTTTCCCAAGCCGCCCATCGATTGAGCGCGGCGTTCGCATCATCCCTGACTCCCCACATCGAAACCATGAGCGCATCTTCTCTTTCCGGCAAGGTAGCCGTGATCCTCGGCGGCAGCGGTGGCATTGGCCTGGCGGCCGGTGAGACGCTGGCGCGGCTGGGCGCCAGCATCGTGCTGGCGGGCCGCGATGCCGACAAGGCGTCCAGTGCCGCAGCCGCGCTGCCGGCCGGCAACCACCTGGCCGCGGTGGCCGAGATCGGCGACAGCGCATCGCTGCGCAAGCTGGCCGACGAAACCAGCCATCACTATGGTCGTGTCGATATCCTGGTGAACAGCGCGGGCTTTACGCGTGCCGTTCCGCATGCCGATCTCGAGGCGCTGGACGACGCGCTGATCGACGAGCTGTTCGCCATCAACTGGCGCGGCCAGTTCGCGGCGATCCGCGCCTTCGCGCCGCTGCTGCGGGCCAACGGCGACGGACTGGTGGTCAATGTCGGCTCGATTGCGGGCCGCACCGGGCTGGGCAGCAACGTGGCCTACTGCGCGGCCAAGGCCGGCCTGGACGTCATGGCGATGTCGCTGGGACGCGCGCTGGCGCCCGCAATCCGCGTGCTCAATGTCTCTCCGGGCGTGGTCGACACCGGCTTCGTGCCGGGGCGCGATGACAGCTTCAACGAGCGCGCCGCCCGGACCACGCCGCTGCGCCGCATCGGCCATGCGCAAGACGTGGCCGATGCCATCGCCGCCTGTGCCACCTCGCTGCGCTTCGCCACCGGCACCACCATCGTCGTCGATGGCGGCCGCCAGCTGGGCTAGGCCGCAGCCAAGCCAATCACGCAACTACTGACCACGCCATGCATGCACGCAAGACCATCATCACCTGCGCGGTGACCGGCAATATCGTCACCCCCGAACAGCATCCCGGCCTGCCGGTCACGCCGGCACAGATCGCCGATGCCGCGCTGGAGGCCGCCGAAGCCGGCGCCGCCGCCGCCCATATCCATGTGCGCGACCCGGAGACCGGACGCCCGTCGATGTCGCTCGACTATTACGCCGACGTCATGGACCGCATCCGCAAGCGCAACCGCGCGCTGATCATCAATCTCACCACCGGGCCGGGCGGGCGCTTCGTGCCGAGCGAGCACGAGCCGCGCGTGGCCGCGCCCGGGACCACGCTGCTGCACCCGGCGAAGCGTGTCGAGCACATTGCCGCGTTGCGGCCGGACGTATGCTCGCTCGACCTGAACACCATGAATTCCGGCGCCGACGTGGTCATCAATACGCCCGCCAACGTGCGCAAGATGGCGGGCATCATCCGCGACGCCGGCGTGATGCCGGAGCTGGAGATCTTCGATTCGGGCGACCTCAACATGGCCCTCGATTTCATTCGCGACGGGGTGCTGGACGGCCCCGGGCTCTGGACCTTCGTGCTGGGCGTCAAGTACGGCTTTGCTCCCACGCCGGAAACGATCTTCTACGCCCGCAACATGCTGCCCGCGGGCGCGCACTGGTCCGCCTTTGGCATCGGCCGCGCGGAATTTCCGATCGTCGCGCAGGCGTGGCTCGCGGGCGGCCATGTGCGCGTCGGCCTGGAAGACAACATCTACCTGGAAAAGGGCGTGCTCGCGCCCGACAACGCCGCGCTGGTCGCCAAGGCGCGCGATATCGTCCGCTCGCTCGGCGGCGAGCTGGCTTCGCCGGCGCAGGCGCGCCGCATGCTGGGCCTGCGCGAGGCCTGAAGCAACGCCGCACCAGATTTCACCCAAACCAAAGCCATCATGAACGTCATTCGAGTCAACCAGAAAGCCAACGATATCGAGACCCTGCAGCTCGAACTGCAAGGCATGGCGCGTCCGCAAGCCGCGCCTGACCAGTGCATCATCGAAGTCGCCAGTGCGGGGGTCAACCCCAGCGACGTCAAGGCCACGCTGGGCCTGATGCCGCATGCGGTCTGGCCGCGCACGCCCGGCCGCGACTATGCCGGCGTGGTGGTCGACGGCCCGTCGTCACTGCTGGGGCTGCAGGTGTGGGGCAGCGGCGGCGAACTGGGCATTCGCCGCGACGGCACCCATGGCAAGTACCTGCGCATCGACGCGACCTCGGTGCGCGCCAAGCCGGAATCGGTATCGCTGCTGGAAGCGGGCGCGGTGGGCGTGCCGTTCATCACGGCCTATGAAGGACTGCGCCGCGCGGGCATGCCGCAGGCCGGCAGCACCGTGCTGGTGTGCGGCGGCAATGGCAAGGTCGGGCAGGCCACCATCCAGATCGCCACGGCGCTGGGCGCGCGTGTCTTTGCCGTGGAACGCACGGCCCAGCCTTACCGCGGCCATGCCAGTGGCACGGTCCGCATGATCGATGCCAGCCGCGAGCCGATTGCCGAGGTCGTGCGCGAAGAGACCAGCGGGCACGGCGCGGACATCGTCTACAACACCGTCGGCAGTCCGTACTTCGAGCAGGCCAACCGCAGCATGGCGATCGGCGCCGCGCAGATCTTCATCTCGACCATCGAGAAACCGGTGCCGTTCGACATCTTCGCCTTCTATCGCGGCCAGCACACCTAGGTGGGCGTCGACACGCTGGCGCTCGACAGCAACGCCTGCGCCCGCATCCTGGACCAGCTGGCGCCGATGTTCGCCAGCGGCAAGCTGCGGCCGTTCCCGGTCCTGCCCGACTACACCTACTCGCTGGCGCAGGCCAGGGAGGCCTACCGTGCCGTGCTGGAGGGCGCGGCGGAACGCGTGGTGCTCAAGCCATGAACGTCACCCGGTTCGCCCGGGCGCCGGCGTACTTTCCGGCGAATCATGAGGGCATGCATTGCCTGCGCCTGCAAGGCCATGAAGCGGGGCCCGCGGCGTCGCTGTGGCTCGGCGTCTCGGTGCTGCTGCCGGGCGGGCATACCGCGCTGGATGCCTCGGCGGTGGAAAAGCACTACGTCGTGCTGGAAGGCGAAGTCTGCATCCGCACGTCGGAACAAACGGTGCTGCTGGGACAGTTCGATTCGGTCCGGCTCGCGCCCGGGGAAGCGCGACAGGTATCGAATCCGGGCAATCGGCCCGCCATGCTGCTGCTGGCGATGCCGTTCCCGGCAACGTGATTTTCTGACGCTGTTTTGCAAACGATTGCAGTGCCTGGGCGTTGGTTCGCCGGCACAGTGCGACGACAACCACGACAACCACAACAAGGAAAGGGAGACACCCATGACAATCGCCCCGATGCGCGCAAGCGCCTGGATGCTCGCCGCCGGTGCCGCGGCCGGCTGGGCCGGGCAGGCAGCCGCGCAGTCCACCGTGACCCTGTACGGGCGTCTTAACACGGCGCTCGAATATGCCCGCGCCAGCACGGCCACCGACGGCACGCATCTTGGCGGCACCGGCCGGCTGACCAACAATCGATCGGTCTTCGGCATGCGCGGAGAAGAAGGACTGGGCGATAGCCTGAAGGCCATCTGGCAGATCGAGAGCAATCTGTCGCTGGATAACGGCCAGGGCCAGATCGCTGGCCGCAATTCGCGCATCGGCCTGCAGGGCAAGGCCGGCACCTTGTTCATGGGCCACTGGCAGACCCCTTATACCGAGGCGACCGCGGGCTATGACCCGTATTACCCCACCACCGCCGGATACATGGCGCTGATGGGCAACGGGTCGGCGTCGAGCACTGACAACGTGCAGGACACCAGCGCCTTCGACCGCCGCCAGAAGAACATCGTTGTCTACAAGACGCCCGCGCTGGCGGGGTTCAGCGGTGCCGCGGCCTGGGGTGTCAACGAGGAGAAGATCAGCGTGCCGCGCAATCCGGGGCTGTACTCCTTTTCCGCGGCCTATGACAACGGCCCGCTCAACGTGGTGCTGGCGTACGAACTCCACCAGCACTACCAGACCGCGGGCCGCAATGACGATGCGATCAAGGCGGGCGTGTCCTACAGGTTTCCCAGCACGACCGTCGCGCTGGTCTATGAGCGGCTGCACTACCGCACCGCTACCGGCGACCTGACGCGTAACGGCTACTACGCGTCCCTGGTGCAGAAGCTGGGCCCGGGCAGCGTGCGCCTGGGCGTCGCGCTGGCCGGCAATGGCGCCGGCAGCGCCACGGAGACGGTGGGCTTTTTCCGCAGCGGCGCGGAGACGGGCGCCACGCAGGTGACGGTGGGCTACGACTATCCATTGTCCAAACGCACCGCGCTGTACGCCTACTACAGCCGCATCAACAACAAGCGCAATGCGATCTACGACTTTGCCATCAATGAACTGGGTGTCAGTGCCGGCGCCGATCCACAGACCTTTGCCCTGGGCATGCGCCATTTCTTCTGAGACGCGCCGCTTCGACCCGATCCGGTAGTGAGGAGACAGACCATGATTCGATCCATCCGAGGCGCCGTGGTGGCGCTGACCTCGTCATTGATGCTTGCCGCCGCGCCCGCCGCGATGGCCCAGCCGCAGTACCCCAGCAAGCCAATCCGCCTGGTGGTGCCGTTTTCCGCCGGCAGCGCCACCGACATCCTGGCGCGCATCGTCGGCGCCAAGATGAGCGAAGGCGGTACCTACCAGGTGATCGTCGACAACCGCCCGGGCGCCGGCGGCACGCTCGGCGCGACCGGGGTCGCCAAGGCGGCGCCGGACGGCTACACGCTGATCCTGGTTTCGGTGGGCCATGCGATCAACGCCACGCTGTATCCCAGGCTGGCTTACGACACGGTCAAGGATTTCGCGCCGGTCTCGCTGGTGGCGACGGTGCCGAACGTGCTGGTGGTCAACGCCGGCAGCAAGTACAAATCGGTGCGCGACCTGGTAACGGCCGCAAAGGCTGCGCCAGGGACGCTGAATTTCGATTCGGCCGGCTCCGGCAGCTCCACGCATCTCAGCGGCGAGATGTTCCGGATGCAGGCCGGCATCGACATCGTCCATATCCCGTACAAGGGCACGGGCGAGGCGCTGACCGACGTCATGGCCGGCCGCGGCGACATGATGTTCGCCCCGACAGTCTCGGCCATGCCGTTCGTGCGGCAGGGCAAGCTGCGCGCGCTGGCGGTCACCACGGCCAGGCGCAGCGGTTCGCTGCCCGACATTCCGACCGTGGCGGAGTCCGGCTTGCCGGGCTATGCCTTCGACTCGTGGTTTGGCATCCTCGCGCCGGCCGGTACGCCGAAGGAGATCATCGATACCCTGAACGCCGAAATCGGCAAGGCGCTGGCCGCGCCCGACGTGCGCGAGCGCCTGGCAGCGCAGGGCGCAGAGCCGAAGCGTTCGTCACCACAGGAATTTGCGTCGTATATCCAGGCAGAGATCGGCAAGCTTGCGCCGGTCATCCGTCAATCCGGGGCGCTTGCGGGGCAGTAGCGCCGGGCACGGGCGGGGCGCCGGAGCACGGGGGGCGCGCTGGCTTAAAATGGCGTACTCCCATCCTTCCCCGCCATCACTCTCCATGCCCGAGCGCAAGCGCCTGACCCTCAAAGACCTGGCTGCCGAGATCGACGTGCATTACTCGACCGTGTCGCGGGTGATGAATCCGGCGACTCGGCATCTCGTGGCAGAGGACGTGGCGGCGCGCGTGCTGGCCGTTGCCGAGGCGCACGGCTTTTCCCCCAACCGCATTGCCGCCGGCCTGCGCACCCAGCGTTCCGGGCTGATCGGCGTGGTGCTGCCCGATATCGCCAACCCGGTGTTCCCGCCGATCCTGGCCGGAATCGAGGCCGTGCTCGCGCAGCAAAGCTATGTGCCGATCGTGGTCAATGCGGGAAGCGACAAGCGCCGGCAACGCTTTGTGATCGACCAGCTGCTCGGGCGGCAGGTCGAAGGGCTGGTGCTGGCCACCGCGCAACGGGAAGATCCGGTGCTGGAGTACTGCCTGGCGCGGCATGTCCCCGTGGTGATGGTCAACCGCGGCGAAGGATCGGGCGGCGTATCCTCGGTGGTGAGCGACAGCGTGCGGGCCATGCAGCTGACCGTCGATCACCTGGTGGAGCTGGGCCATCGCCGCATCGGGCATATCGCCGGGCCGGCATCGCTGTCGACCGGCTACCTGCGCCGCGAGGGCTTTATCCAGGCCGTCCGGCGCCATCGGCTGCGCCGTGCGGACTGGCACGTGGTCGAGGCATCCAGCTACTCCCGCAATGCGGGGCGGGTTGCCTGCGCGCAGCTGGTGGCCGCGTTTCCTGCGCTGACCGCGATTGCGGCGGCCAATGACCTGGTCGCGATGGGCTGCTATGACTACCTGCGCGAGCAGGGCCTGCGTTGCCCCGACGACATCTCGGTCATCGGCCACAACGACATGCCGTTCGTCGATGCGCTGACGCCGCCGCTGACGACGATCCGGATCGCCGTGCACGAGATGGGCGAGGAGGCGGCGCGCCTTCTGCTCAGGAAGATCAGCAAGCCGGCCTCCGATCCGGTCACGGTGCAATTGCAGCCCCACCTCATCGTGCGGGGATCCACGGCGGCGCCGCGCAAGGCGTGAAACGCCGCCCCGACGGGAGTCCGGACACCAACTGAGCGGGCGGCCCGCCGATCCGGGCAATCGATACGAATTCCTTTCCAACCTGATAGACTGTATGGATGTACAGTGGTCCGGGGCTCTCCCGGCCTTCCTATAACGTCCTGATCCGAAAGAGAAACCGTGTCGAGCAAGCAGCTAATCCGGATTCGCGGCGCCCGCCAGCACAACCTCAAGGATGTCGATCTCGACCTGCGTCCCGGCGAGATGACCGTGGTCACGGGGCCGTCCGGCTCCGGCAAGTCCAGCCTGGTGTTCGACACGCTCTACGCCGAAGGCCAGCGCCGCTACGTCGAGACCTTCAGCGCCTACGCGCGCCAGTTCCTGGACCGGATGGACCGGCCCCAGGTCGAGCGCGTCGATGGCGTGCCGCCGGCGATTGCCATCGACCAGACCAATCCGGTGCGCAGCTCGCGTTCGACGGTCGGCACGATGACCGAGCTGAACGACCACCTGAAGCTGCTGTACGCGCGCGCGGCGGAGCCGTTCGACAAGCAGACCGCGCAGCCGGTGCGGCACGACTCGCCCGAAACCATCTACGCCGACCTGGTTGCGCGCACGGCCGCGGGCCAGCCGCATCACGACGCACGGCTGGTGGTGACGTTCCCGGTCGAGCTGCCGGAATCGGCCACCGACGAGGAAGTGCAGCAGTGGCTGTCGGTCAGCGGCTATACCCGCGTGCAGGCGCAGCGCGTGGTGCAGTCGCCTACCGGCGCGCGCAAGCTGCTCGACGTGGTGGCGGACCGCTTCCGCATCGGCAATGCCGAGAAGGTGCGCGTGGTCGAGGCCATCGAAGCCTCGCTCAAGCGGGGCGGCGGGCGCGTCAACATCTACGTGCTGAGCGATGGCGACGACGGCCCGGTGTGGCGCTATTCCACCGGACTGCACAGCCCGGACAGCGACCTGCGCTATGCCGACCCGCAGCCCGCGCTGTTTTCCTTCAACTCGGCCTACGGCGCCTGTGAGACTTGCCGCGGCTTTGGCCGCGTGATCGGGGTCGACCTGGGCCTGGTGATTCCCGACGCGCGCAAGACGCTGCGCGGCGGCGCGATCAAGCCGATGCAGACGCCGGCCTGGAAAGAATGCCAGGACGACCTGATGCGCTATGCCGGCAAGGCCGGCATCCCGCGCGACACGCCCTGGGCGGAGCTGACCGAGGCCGAGCGCGATTGGGTCATCCACGGCTCGCCGGACTGGAATGGGCAGTGGAACAAGCAGTGGTACGGCGTGATGCGGTTCTTCAACTACCTCGAGTCGAAGGCCTACAAGATGCACATCCGCGTGCTGCTGTCGAAGTACCGCAGCTACACGCCGTGCGAAACCTGCGGCGGCGCGCGCCTGAAGACCGAGTCGCTGCTGTGGCGGCTGGGCTCGAAGGACAATGCCGACGCCGTGCTGGCGCCGCAGCGCCGCTTCCTGCCGCGCGGCGTCGACTGGGACCGCACCCGGCTGGAAGCGCTGCCGGGCCTGACCGTGCATGACCTGATGCTGCTGCCGATCGACCGGATCCGCCGCTTCTTCGACGACCTGTCGCTGCCCAGCGCGATGCTGGACGATGCGCTCAAGCTGCTGTTGGCCGAGGTGCGCACGCGCCTGAAGTACCTGTGCGACGTGGGCCTGGGCTACCTGACGCTGGACCGCCAGAGCCGCACGCTGTCCGGCGGCGAGGTACAGCGCATCAACCTGACCACGGCGCTGGGCACGTCGCTGGTCAACACGCTGTTCGTGCTGGACGAGCCCAGCATCGGCCTGCACCCGCGCGACATGAACCGCATCACGCAGGCGATGCACAGGCTGCGCGACGCGGGCAACACGCTGGTGGTGGTCGAGCATGATCCGTCGGTGATGCTGGCCGCCGACCGCCTGATCGACATGGGCCCCGGCCCCGGCGAGCGCGGCGGCAACATCATCTTCGACGGCACCCCGGCGGCGATCCGCCAGGCCGGCACGCTGACCGGCGAATACCTGGCAGGGCGCCGCCGCGTCGCCGATGCCTCGCACTGGCAGCGGCGCCCCGTCGACGACCAGCAGCCGCGCATCGTGCTGGAGGGCGCAACCGAGCACAACTTGCAGGACGTCACGGTGGAGATCCCGCTGCAGCGACTGGTATGCGTCACCGGCGTGTCCGGCTCGGGCAAGTCCACGCTGCTGCAGGATGTGCTGTATCCCGCCATGGCGCGGCACTTCGGCAAGGCCACCGAGTCGCCGGGCGCGTTCCGCCAGCTGACCGGCGCGGAGCTGGTCGACGACGTGGTCTTCGTCGACCAGTCGCCGATCGGCAAGACCGCGCGCTCCAACCCGGCCAGCTATGTCGGCGCCTTCGACGAGATCCGCAAGCTCTTTGCCAAAGCGCCGCTGGCGTTGCAGCGCAGCTATACCGCGGGCACTTTCAGCTTCAACTCCGGCGACGGGCGCTGCCCGACCTGCGGCGGCTCCGGCTTCGAGCACGTCGAGATGCAGTTCCTCAGCGACGTCTACCTGCGCTGCCCGGACTGCGACGGCACCCGCTACCGTCCCGAAGTGCTCGAGGTAAAGATCGAGCGCGCCGCGCCCGGCCAGCCGCCACGGCTGCTCAGCATCGCCGACGTGCTGGAACTTACCGTCAGCGAGGCCGCGGGCTGCTTTGCCGGCGATGCGGCGGTGCTGCGCGTGCTGCAGCCCATCGTCGATGTCGGGCTCGAATACATGAAGCTGGGGCAGCCGGTGCCGACGCTGTCGGGCGGCGAGGCGCAGCGGCTGAAGCTGGCCGGCTTCCTCGCCGAAGCCGCGCAGGCGACGCCGTCGCGCACTCGCGCCAGCACCATGCCGCGCCGGCTGTTCATGTTCGATGAGCCCACCACGGGACTGCATTTCGACGATATCGCCAAGCTGATGCGGGCCTTCGGCAAGCTGCTCGACGGCGGCCATTCGCTGATCGTGATCGAGCACAACCTGGACGTAATCCGCGCCGCCGACTGGCTGATCGACCTGGGCCCCGAGGGCGGCGACGCGGGCGGGCGCGTGGTCTGCACCGGCACGCCCGAAGACGTGAAGCGCTGTGCCGGGTCGCATACCGGCCAGGCGCTGATCCACTATGACGCGGCGCTCGGTGAAGCCGGCACGCTGGCCGCCGAACGCGCGGAGATGGAAGGCGTGCCGCTGCAGGCCGCGCTGCAGGCGCGGCGCGCGCGCCGCGAAGTGGAAGGCGAGGACGTGGTGCGCATCGTCAATGCGCACGAGCACAACCTGAAGGCGCTGAACGTCGACATCCCGCACGGCAAGTTCAATGTGGTCACCGGCGTGTCGGGTTCCGGCAAGTCGACGCTGGCGTTCGACATCCTGTTCCACGAAGGGCAGCGCCGCTACCTGGAATCGCTCAACGCCTATGCGCGTTCGATCGTGCAGCCCGCGGGCCGGCCCGAAGTCGATGCGGTCTACGGCATTCCGCCGACGGTGGCGATCGAGCAGCGCCTGTCGCGCGGCGGCCGCAAGAGCACGGTGGCGACCACCTCCGAGGTCTGGCACTTCCTGCGCCTGCTGTACGTCAAGCTGGGCATCCAGCACTGCGTGCACGATGGCGCGCCGGTGACCTCGCAGAGCCCTGAATCGATCGCCGCGCAGCTGCTGCGCGACCATCGCGGCCAGCATGTCGGGCTGCTGGCGCCGCTGGTGGTCAACCGCAAGGGGGTCTACACCGACCTGGCCAAGTGGGCCAAGGCGCGCGGCAATACGCATCTGCGCGTCGACGTTCCTGCCGGTGGACCCGTGGCCGCGGCTGGACCGCTTCCGCGAGCACACCATCGAGCTGCCGGTCGGCGACCTCGTGGTGTCGGCCGGGAACGAGGCCGAGCTGCGCGCGCTGCTGGCGCAGACGCTCGAGGCCGGCAAGGGCGTGATGCACCTGCTGGCGCCGCTGGACGGACTCGACCACGCCATGCATAACGGCGGCACCGCGCACGTGGGCGAGGTCAAGGTGTTCTCGACCAAGCGCGCCTGCCCGCAATGCGGCACCAGCTATCCGGAGCTGGATCCGCGCATGTTCTCGTACAACAGCAAGCACGGCTGGTGCGGCACCTGTGTCGGCACCGGGCTGGCGCTGACGCGCGAGCAGCGCGCGGCCTTCGACGACACCGTACTGGCCGACGACAACCGCGGCCGCGAGCAGAGCCTGCCGTCGGAAGAGCAGGAACCCGAAGGCGTGGTCGACACGCCGTGCCCGGACTGCCACGGCACCCGCCTGAATCCGGTGGCGCGCGCGGTGACGTTCGCGGAAAACGCGATCGTCGACGTGGCGCAGTGGACCGTATCGGAGACCCGTCGCTGGGTCGACGGGCTGCGCCTGTCCGGGCGCGATGCCGAGATCGCGCGCGACGTGGTCAGCGAGATCGGCAGCCGGCTGCAGTTCCTGGAAGAAGTGGGACTGGGCTACCTGAGCCTGGACCGTGCCGCGCCCAGCCTGTCCGGCGGCGAGGCGCAGCGCATCCGCCTGGCGGCGCAGCTCGGCAGCAACCTGCAGGGCGTCTGCTACGTGCTGGACGAGCCCACCATCGGCCTGCATCCGCGCGACAACCAGATCCTGCTGGACGCGCTGCGCAAGCTGGGCGACAAGGGCAACACGCTGGTAGTAGTCGAGCATGACGAAGACACCATCCGCCGCGCCGACCATATCATCGACATCGGCCCGGGCGCGGGCAAGCGCGGCGGCACGCTGGTGGCGCAGGGCGGCGTGGCCGAGCTGGCCGCGGCGACCGCCTCCACCACCGGCCAGTTCCTGGCCAACCCGATCGTCCACCCGCTGCAGCCGCGGCGCAAGGTCAGTCCGGGCGCCGCGGGCAAGCCGGCGGATCCGCCGCAATGGCTGACGGTGCACGGCGCGTCGCTGCACAACCTGCGCCACGTGACCGCGCGCCTGCCGCTGTCGCGGCTGGTGGCGATAACGGGCGTGTCCGGCTCGGGCAAGTCGACGCTGGCGCGCGATGTGCTGATGACCAACCTGCTCGATGCGGTGGGCCGCTCGGTGCTGTCCTCGCCGGCGACCCGGCGCGCGCGCAATGCGGCCAAGGATGACAATGGCGCCGGAAAGGCCAGCGCCAGGAAGCCGCTCGACGTCCAGCACAACTGGCATGGCTGCGAGGCGATTACCGGCTGGGAATCGATCGACCGCGTGCTGGAAGTGGACCAGACTCCGATCGGCAAGACCCCGCGCTCCTGTCCGGCAACTTATATCGGCGTATGGGACACCATCCGCAGGTTGTTTGCCGATACGCTGGAAGCGCGCGCACGCGGCTACACCGCGTCGCGCTTCTCGTTCAACACCGGCGACGGGCGCTGCCCGGCGTGCGAGGGGCAGGGCGTGCGCACCATCGGCATGAGCTTCCTGCCGGACGTGAAGGTGCCGTGCGATGTCTGCCACGGGCAGCGCTTCAACCCCGAGACCCTGGCCGTGACCTGGCGCGGCAAGAATATCGGCGAAGTGCTGACCATGGAGATCGACGAGGCGGTGGAGTTCTTCTCGGCCATGTCGAACATCGCCCATCCGCTGCAGCTGATGAAGGATGTGGGCCTGGGCTACCTGACGCTGGGCCAGCCGTCGCCGACGCTGTCCGGCGGCGAGGCGCAGCGCATCAAGCTGGTGACCGAGCTGAGCAAGGTGCGCGACGACATCACGCGGCGCGGCCAGAAGGCGCCGCATACGCTGTACGTGCTCGATGAACCGACCGTGGGCTTGCACATGGCCGACGTGGCGCGCCTGATCCGCGTGCTGCACCGGCTCACCGACGGCGGCCACAGCGTGGTGGTGATCGAGCATGACCTGGACGTGATTGCCGAGGCCGACTGGATCATCGATCTCGGTCCGGAAGGCGGCGCGGGCGGCGGCACCATCGTCGGCGCGGCCGACCCCGAAGCGCTGTCGCGCAACCGCGCCAGCCATACGGGTGCGGCGCTGGTGCCGGTGCTGGCGCGCGGCCACGCCGACGCGGGCGAGATGAGTATCGCCTGAAGCCCGCCACGAAAGGAATGCGGCGGCGCGAAAGGCGTACGGGCACGTCTTTCGCTTGCCCATGGTTACTGACGCGCACATCGCGTCCCAACGGAGGTAACCATGAAGCATATCCGCACCAGCCGACTGCTCGCTGCCATCGCCGTGGCGGCGGTGGCCATTCCCGCCATGGCACAGACGCCGAGTACCCCGCGCGGTTCCTACGACCCGTACTCGCAGGGCGCGCGCAGCACCGACAAGTTCGACCCTTACACGCAGGGAACCAATGCGCCCACGCGTAGTGACCTGGCCCCGACGGCACCTGCGGCCACCGCGCCCGAGGCGCAGCCGTCAACCATGCCGGCACAGCAGGGCCTGCCCGGCACCACCATGCAGCGCACGCCGGACCCGTATACGGAAGGCGCCCGCTGGGAAAGCCCTGACCTGGGTCGGCGCATCGGCAGGCCCAACCAGTTCCTCGACGGGGCCTGAGGACAACGCCCTCCAACCGCTCCTCGAGACCGGCCATGCGAATGCAACCGGACTTACCGTCCCTTGTAAATCCTGCCCACGCACGTGAGCCCGGCGATACCCCGGCCGTGGCCGGGGCTCCGGCGGCGCTGCATTGCCCGCCGACACGCGCGGCGGGGCTGGCCCAGATGACGGTGGTCAGCTACAACATCCACCGCGCCGTCGGCACCGACCGGCGCTATCGTCCCGACCGGATCGCCGCCGTGCTGGCGGAACTCGACGCCGATATCGTTGCGCTGCAGGAGGTGGAATCGGGCAGCGGCGACGACCATACGCTGGAATACCTGGCCGGGCACACCGGCATGCACGTGGTGTCCGGTTTTACGCGGGTGCGCGGCAGCGCCGACTACGGCAACGCGCTGCTGACGCGCTTCGCCCCCGAGGCCGTGAACCAGATCGACCTGACCGTCAAGGGCTGCGAGCCGCGCGGCGCGATCGATGCCACCGATGCCTGCACTGCCTCCGGCTGCGCCAATCCGCTGCGCGTGATCGCCACGCACCTGGGCCTGCGCCCCGGCGAGCGGCGCCACCAGGTGCAGCAGTTGCTGAACTACGTCGCCGCGGCGCCACCATTGCCGACCATCCTGCTTGGCGACGTCAACGAATGGTTCTTGTGGGGCCGGCCGCTGCGCTGGCTCCACGCCTATTTCGAACACACCCCGCACACGGCAACCTTTCCATCGCGGCTGCCACTGTTCGCGCTGGACCGCATCTGGGTATCGCCGCGCGCGCACCTGGTGTCGGTGGCAAGCCACCGTTCGCCGCTGGCGCGCGTGGCCTCGGACCACCTGCCGCTGGTGGCCTGTTTCGAGCTGCCGGAAGGCGGGTGGAATGAGCGGCGTACCGCTGCGCACGCGAAGGAGGACTTCAATGAAACACCGTGACGACGATTACCTGCGCAGGCGCCCCGAACGCCAGTACGGCAGCAACGACCAGGGCTATAGCGGCATTCCCGCGCAGGCGCGCAACCGCAGGCAGCGCAACCTGACCGCAGGCCGCTATGGCAATACCGCAGAGCGCCTGCCGCGCGATGACACCCGTCAGTTCGAAGCCGAAGCGCAAGGCTGGTACGGCGGGGAAGTTGAACCGTGGGACGAGGCTCGCTATGAAGACGAATGGTCGCGCCGTCGCGCACCGTATCGCGCGGAGCGCTGGGAGGGCCGTCGCGACCGGTATGGCGGGCCAGCCGGCGCGCCGTATGGCACGGATGACTGGGACGTGCCCGCGTACCAGGGCTACCGCGGCGGCGGCCCGAAGAACTACCGCCGCGGCGACGACCGCATCCACGATGAAGTCTGCGACCGGCTCGCGCATGCGCAGGAGCTCGATGTCAGCGAAGTCACGGTGCGGGTGCAGGACGGCCTGGTGACGCTCGAGGGCCACGTCGGCGATCGCCGCAGCAAGTACGACATCGAGGAAGTCGCCGAGCGCGTGTTCGGCGTGCAGGACGTGATCAACCACATCAGGGTGCGGCCCTACGGCATCCTGGCGTCCGAATGAACCAGGCGGCTCCGTAGCCTCGGGAGCCGCCCGGCTTGTGGTTTTGCGAAGCCGCGCTATGGCGCCGGGTTAATCCACCCGGGGCGGGCGCGGCGGATTCTCTTCGCGCTCGTCGGTACGGTCGGCCTTGTCGACCGGCACGTCGCTTGGCAGTGCCTCGGCCGCGCGCACCACTTCATCGGCGATCTCTTCCTCGGGGGTTTCCTCTTCCTCGGGGCTGTGGGCTTCCTCATCGCGCTGCTCGAGTTCGTCCTCGATATCGTTGGTTTCCTGGTCGAGGTCGGGGTCGAGCGTGCTGGGAATGTTGCCGGCTTCGGCGCGCGCCGCACCGGTGGCCGTGTTCTGGCGCGAACGGCCGCGGCCTGAGGCGGCTTGCGCGCTTTCGCGCCGGCTCGCCGACGGGCTGCCGACGCGATCGATGCGGGTGCCGGCATGCCGGTTGCGGCCGGTGCGTACGGTCTTGCTCATCATGCCTCCTGTTCTGGTGGATGCAGGGCGGGTCGCCTCGGTTCAGTAGTTCTCGACCGGGGGCTCGCTTTCCTCGGGCTTGCCGCCGGGACGCCTGACCGAGGGCGGCTCGCCGTTCTCGTCGGGAATGTCGTGCTCGCGCTCGACATCGTGGCGCCGGTCGCGTCCCGGCTTGCCGCGCTCGTGCTCGGTGTCCGGGCCGCCCTTGTGCGGGTCGCGGGGCTCGCTGCGGCGGCGGGTGGTGTCGTGGTCGGGCTGGCGATGGGTGCTCATCACGTCTCCATCAAGGTTGGCATGGCGCTGCCGGTCAGGCGACCGGTCGTCAATCGGTGCCGGCGCGCAGTTCATCCGAAACCGCGCTGACGCCGCGCACGGAACGCGCCAGTTCCATGGCCATCGTACGCTGTTTGTCGTCGCGCACGGTGCCTTCGAGCTTGACCACGCCGTCGGTGGTCGAAACGCGGATCCGGGCGGGGTCCAGCGTGCGCGCCTTGGCCAGACGCGCCTGCACCTCGGCAGTGATGGCGCGGTCGCTGGCGGCAGCGGTGTCGCGCGGCGCCGCGGTGCGGCCCGTCGAAGACGGCGCCGCGGGCGCGTCGCCCGGCGCCGCAATAACAGGCTTGGAGGTCGCAGTGGCCAGCACTGCCAGCGGCAACGCCAGCGCAGCGATGCGGGAACGGTAGCGTGCGGTCATGAGGCCCTCCTGTTCATGCTGGCGGGCCTGCGCTTCAGCCCGCGCCTGCACTTTGCCTGCAAGCTCCGTTCCCGCATGGCCATGGGCGCAGTCACTGCCACCAGCGGGCAGATGCTGCGCCACGGCGCGGGCTGTGCGCCCTGCGGCGCCGCCGCCGGCGCCTCGTGGTGCCGCAGGCGCCGTAGTTTTTACAGGCGCTGCAGAAACTGCATGGCGCACGTGGCTGAGCCGGCCCTGGCGCGGGCGACGCCGCGCGGGCCCGCGGCGCGGCGGCTGGCGTGCCGCTTGCGTTCCGTCCTGTGCTGGCGCGCGGTCCTGTCTATAGTGAAGGAAATGCTGGCAACAACTGGCGTGCGGCAAGTGCCGGCGAGCACCCGCAACGCCGGCCTTCCCGCCGCGGCGCAGGGCCGTGTGCTGCCGGGCCCGACAGCGCGGGGGAGCGTATAGCCGTTGCGAGGAAGCCATGAACCTAGCCAGCATTCTGTCCACCGTTGTCCTGGCCTCTTCGGTATCGGTGTCGTCGGCACCGGTCGAGCGCCAGCTGCTTGCGATCACGCCCTCGGATTTCGCCCAGCGTTTCAACACCGTCGCGCAGGACACCGGTTCCGGCCTGGCGCTGCCCAGCTTCAAGGTCAAGCCGGGGTGGCACCGCGCCGCGCCCAGTTCGGGGGTGTCGGTGCTGGTGCGCGCCAGCCGCGCCGGCTACGCCATCGATGAAGTGGTAGTGGTGTGCCGCGAGGTCGAACGCTGCTTCCTGACCATCTGCACCGCCGCGCTTGCGATCGACGACAGCGTCAATCCGATGCTGCTGCAGCGCTTCATCGTGGCGCGCATTGCCACCGAACTGGGCGAGGTCGGCCTGGTGATGTCGGGGCTTGCGTACATCGTGGTAACGCCCAAGGAAGACGACTACGTGGCCGTGGTGATCCGGCCCTACCTGCCGCAGGAACGCAGCGCATCGCCGAACCAGGCATCGCGCGCACCGCTCACCCCGATCGGATTGCAATCTACGGTGCCGCCGCGCTCCTGAGCCTCGCCTCAGGGCTCGCGCAGCAGCAGCGCGACCGGCAGGCCGCCCAGCACTTCGCGCAGCCGCAGGCGGCCCAGGGGTGCGTCGATGACATGGCCGGTCAGCGCGTCGGTCCAGCGGCTCGGTTGCGGCGCACCGACGTTGAGGGTGGTATCGCCCCAGGCAGCTTGCGCAATGCGCGGCAGGGCGGGATCGACGCGCGCGGCGGCAAGCCGGGTCACCACGGTGATGGCCTGGCGCCCGTCGGCGCTGCGCGCGAACGCCAGCACCTGCGGCACCAGCGCCCCCTGCGCGGCGAGCATGCTGTATTGGCCGTCGGCGAACAGCGCCGCATGCTCGCGGCGCACCGCCAGCGCCTGGCGTACCAGCTGCTGCTTGATGCGGCCGTCGCGCCAGTGCGCCAGCCAGTGCGCCCAGCCCGCGCTGCAGCCCAGCCGCGCCTGCAGCCTGGCGTAGTCGGGCTGGCGCCGGTTGTCGGGGTCGACCAGGCTCAGGTCCCAGCCTTCGCAGCCCTGGTAGCGGTCGGGAATGCCGGGCGCGGTCAGTTGCACGAGCACCTGCGCCAGGCTGTTCAGGGCCCCGGCCGTGGCAATGCGCTGCGCGAACTGGCCGATCTGCGCCAGCACGCTGCCGGCGCTGCCCGCCGGACCGGGTGCGCAGAGGCCGCGCAGAAAGGCCTCGCACGCGGCTTCGTAGTCGGTGTCGGGGCAGGTCCAGTTGCCATGGCGCTTGGCTTCGCGGATGGCCTTGCGCTGCCACGCCCATACGCGCTCCAGCAAGGGCTGCGCGGCGCCGGCGCCGTGGGCAAGGTCCAGGTCTTCCATGGGCCAGGCGCCGACCAGGGTCTGGTACAGCATCAGCCGGTCGCCCGGGTCCGGCGCTTGCGGCAAGGTCGCCAGCAGCCCGGCTGCCGCCGCCTCCCATGCGGCCACGGCATCGGCCCACGCGCCCGGGACCTCGCTCAGCACCGCCAGGCGCATGCGCGCGTCTTCGCCGCGCTTGTGGTCGTGGGTCGCGGTGGCGAGCATGGCGTAGGGGCAGGCCAGCCGCCGCGCCGCCATGCGGGCGTGGAATTGCGCCGGCGGCATCGCCAGCCGCGCCGGATCGCTGCCGACTTCGTTGCGCGACAGCAGCCGGCCGTAGCGGTAGAACGCGGTGTCCTCGCCGGCCTTCGCCGCCAGCGCCGGCATCAACTGCTGCAGCCGCCGGCGCAGTGCGCCGGTTTCGCTGTCGGCCGGCGCGGCGGTGCGCAGGCAGCCGCCGATAAAGGCCAGCGCCACCGCTTCGTCGGGCGCCAGGCCGGCGCGCGCGGCGCGCATGGCTTGTTCGAGCATGGCGTC
>JABFVP010000004.1 GCA_013362725.1 Cupriavidus sp. | reverse complement strand
TCGGGCGCTTCGGCCAGATCATCGGGCGCCTGCTGTACAGCCAGGGTGTAGGCGTGACGGTGCTGGACCACGATCCGGACCAGATCGAATTCCTGCGCCAGTATGGCTTCAAGGTCTTCTACGGCGACGCCACCCGGCTGGATCTGCTGGAGGCCGCCGGCATTGCCGACGCGCGCATCCTGGTGGTGGCCATCGACAGCATGGACGACAGCCTGGCGCTGATCGACCGCGTGCGTGAGCGTTTCCCCGATCTGCAGATCTATGCCCGCGCGCGCCATGTCTCGCATGTCTACCAGCTCAAGGACCGCGGCGTTCAGCTGTTCGAGCGCGAGATGTTCGAGGGCTCGCTGATGCTGGGCCGTCGCGTGCTGGAAGGGCTGGGCTTCGATCCGGGCGAGGCGCGCAACGTGGCGCTGCGCTTCCGCCGCCACAACATCGAGGCGATCGATCGCTTCTATCCGCACTACACCGACCAGAAGAAGCTGGTCTCGCTGGCGCGCCAGGCGCGCGACGAGCTGGAGGAGATGTTCCGCCAGGACCGCGAGCAGCGGCGCCAGCGTGAAGAGGCCGAGTGGATGTAGGCGCGGGCGTGGCCCGGCGTGGCCGGCCTAGCGGCCGGCGGCAGCGCGGCCGGGCAGGCCGCCTTCGAGCAGGTCGACCACCATCTCGGCAAAGTCGGCGTACGAGAGCCGGCCGCCCGGCTTGAGCCAGGTGAAGGTCCAGTTGATCATGCCGAAGATGGTCATGGTCAGCGCGGTCTGGTTTTCGCGCGTGACGCGTTCCGGGTAGGCGCGGCGCAGCAGGCGCGAGAACGCCGCGACCACGTCGCGCTCGCGGCTGAGGATCAGGTCGCGCTGGGTCTCGGCCAGGAACTTGACGTCGTTGATCAACGCGATATGGCGCGTCTGCGAGGTCTCGTACTCGGCCAGAAAGGCGCGGATCAGGTTGCCGAAGGCGTCCTTGTCGGTGCGGGCATGGCGCTCGGCGTCGGCCTCGACCTCGGTGACGAGCAGCATCAGCCGGCGCGTGTAGCGGTCCAGCAGGTCGAACAGGATCGCTTCCTTGCTCTCGTAGTAGTGATACAGCCGCGCCTTGGAGGTGCCGCAGGCGGCGGCCAGGTCGGCCATCGAGGTGCTGGGGTAGCTGCTGTTGGCAAAGGCGGCGGCGGCCAGGTCCAGGATCTGCTCGCGCTGCGCCTCGAAATCGGGTGCCTTGGTACGGGCCATATATTCTTGTTTATTCGCCCCCGCCCGCATGGCGGCGCAGCTCACAGGTATCGAGCGAGTCGGCGTTGCCGCGCAGCACCAGCTGCCCCATGGCGATCAGTTCGCGGCAGCGCCAGAACACGAACCAGTCGCTGGCCAGCAGGCCCTCGATCGCGCCCATCACGCTGCCGACCACCTGTGCCGCCGGGGTCCAGTCGGCCGGAGCGCGCTCCATGATGATGTCGTCGATGGTGCGGTAGGCCGCCGGCACCAGCGTGTTGCCCTTCCACAGCCGCACGTCGGCGTTTTCCTTGACGTTCTGCTGCCATTCGTAACCCAGGCGCCCCAGCCGCAGCACCGAGACCGGCGCGATGGTGGAGAAGCGCCGCGCCAGCCGCGCCGGCGAGTACATGCCGATCGCCGCCAGGTTGCCTTGCGCGGGCGTCTCGAGTTCGCGCAGGTCCATCGCGACCTCGTTGATCCGCTGCGGCGCCTGGTACAGGTGGAACACCACCCGGCGCAGCATCAGCTGGTCGGCCGCGCTCTGGCCGTGCCAGATCGCCACTTCCATGTCGTCCTGCCGCAGCGCCAGCAGCTGGTCCAGCGCCTGGCGCATCTCGGCGGCGAAGTCGATGTCGGTGTGCGGGGCGACGCGCTGCCAGAAGCCGGAGCGGATCATGCCGGTGCTGTCGATGTCCGCCAGCGGGCCGACCGCGAGATCGTCGCGCAGCACCACGACAGGATCCGGCCGCGCCGCCTGGGCCAGCGCCTGGCGCAGGGTCGTGCCTGCTACATCACCGTTGACGACGTGGATATATTGCATGGCCGTGATTGTATATGGGTGGGGCGGTTCGCTGGCGCCGCCGCGGCGGCGGCGCGACAGCTGCCCGCACCGCGCGCCCGATCACCCGCCTGCAAGCATCGCGCCAGCAGGGGCGCCGCCTGCCGCCATTGTAGTCATGGCCAGTGCGGGCCAATGTCGGCGATTGTCTGACGACACACGCGACCGGCGTGCCGGGATCAGCGTTCGTCGTAGCTGACCACCACCCGCGGCGTCAGCGCACGCGCCTGGCAGGTAAGCACGAAGCCCTTGTCCATCTCCCAGGGCTCGAGCGTGTAGTTCTTTTCCATCTCGACCTTGCCTTCCAGCACCTTGGCCCGGCAGGTGCAACAGACACCGCCCTTGCAGGCGTAGGGCAAGTCCAGGCCGGCGGCCAGCGCGGTGTCGAGCACGTTGGCGTCCTCCAGCGGCAGGCGCATGCTGTGCTGCTTGCCGTCGAGCACCACCACCAGTTCCGCCGTGCCGGCATGGTCCACATGCGCGGCATGGGTGGCGGCCGGCTTGCGCCCGGTCGGTGCCAGCGGCACGCCGAAGCGCTCGGCGTGGATGCGATGCGGGTCCAGGCCCGCATCGCGCAGCGCCGCTTCCACCTCGTCGATCATCGAGGCCGGGCCGCAGACGAAGGCCGCGTCGATGTCGTCGACCGGGATCAGCGTCTGCAGGAAGGCGGTCACCCGGGCGCGGTCGAGCCGGCCATGCAGCAGGTCTACTTCCTGCGGCTGGCGCGACAGCACGTGATAGAGCGTGAAGCGCGCCAGGTACTGGTTCTTCAGGTCCTCCAGCGCTTCGGAAAAAATGATGCTGTCGACATTGCGATTGCCATAGACCAGCGTGAAACGGCTGTGCGGCTCGGCCTGCAGCGTGGTGCGGAGCAGCGACAGCACCGGCGTGATGCCGCTGCCGGCGGCGAAGGCGACATAGTGGCGCGCGGCGCTGGCATCGAGCGGCACGTGGAAGCGCCCATCGGGCGTCATCACGTCGATGACCTGCCCGGGGGTGATGGAATCGTGCAGATGGCTCGAAAACAGCCCGTCCTCGACCAGCTTGACCGCGACGCGCAATTCCCCGTGGGTGTCATAGTCCTGCACCGCCGAGCAGATCGAGTAGGACCGCCGCAGGTCCTTGCCGTCGACCGGCGCCCTCAGCGTCAGGAACTGGCCCTGCGT
>JABFVP010000199.1 GCA_013362725.1 Cupriavidus sp. | reverse complement strand
GTCGGTGCGATAGCGCGGGATGCCCTCTCGGCCAAAACGTTCCCAGACTTCGGCGTTCTGATGCCGATAGCGGTTGGCATAGCCCAGCTGGAACACGGCGGCCGCGGGCCCGACTGCCTCGATCCAGTCCACGCCGGACGACGTAGCGCTGCCATGATGCGCCACCACCAGCACGTCCGCGTGCAAGGCTTCAGCCGGCAAGCGCGCGATCAACGCCCGTTCCTGCGCCAGGCCGATATCGCCGGTCAGCAGCAGGCTGTGCGCGGCGGTGTCCACGCGCAGCACGCAACTGCGCGCATTGCTGGCGATGGCCGCCTGCTGCGACTGCTCGGGCAGCGGGTGCAGCACGGCAAAGCGCACGCCGTCCCACTGCCATTGCTGTCCCGCCGCGCACGGGCTCCATTGAGCCGGACCGGCCCCAGCATGGGAAGCTCCCAGCAGCGGATGGCCGGCCGGCGCACCGGTGCTGCGTGCCACCACGTCGACCGTCCCCGCAATATCCGCCACGCCGCCGGCATGATCGATGTCTTCATGGCTGACCATCAGGTGGTCGAGCCGCGTCACTCCCTCGGCGCGCAATAACGGCACCACCACCTGCGCGCCCGCGCTGGAACCGCTGGCATAGCCTGGCCCCGCGTCGTACAGCAGCGCGTGCGCGCGCGTGCGCACCAGCACCGCCGTGCCCTGCCCGACGTCGAACATCACCGCGCGGAACTGGCCGTCGGCCACCGGCGGACCGCGCGCCACCAGCATCGGCAGCATCAGCAGTCCGCCATGCCGGCGCAGACGCGCAGACGCCACGGGCGCCACCAGCAGCGCCACGCCGACCGCGGCCAGCAGCAGCGCGACCGGCCCCGCGCTGGCGGCCTCCCACATCGCCCCGGGCAGCATGGAAAACCATTGCAGCGCGGCAGCTAGTCCCTGGATCGCAAAGTGGGCGACCGCCATGACCGGCACGGCCAGCCACAGCGGCAGCGCGGCGCCCAGCAGCGCCAGCGGGGTCACCAGCAGGCTGACCACCGGAATCGCCAATGCATTGGCGAACGGCGACACCGCCGACACCTGGCCGAACAGCAGCAGCGTCAGCGGCACCAGCCCGATGGTCACGGCCCACTGGGTGCGCGCTGCCGCGGCAAGCGCGGCCCGCAGCCGTTGCCAGCGCCCTGCGATCGCGGCGTCGCGTCCCGGCCGGGCAGCTAAGAAGATCACCGCGACGGCGCCGAAGGACAGCCAGAAGCCGGGCAGCATCACCGCCCACGGGTCCAGCAGCAGCGCCACCAGCGCCGCCCACGCCAGCACCACCGACGCCGGCGGTGCGCGTGCCCCCCACACCGCGACCGCCGCGACGCAGAGCATGGCGACGGTGCGCAGCGCCGGGATCTGCAGGCCGGCCAGCATGCCGTAACCCAGCGCGGTGGCCACCGCCATCACCAGCGCGGCTTGCCGGGCCGGCAGCCACAGCGGCAGCGGCCGGCGCAGGCAGCGGCCTAAGCCGAACGAGTTGCGCCACAACAATCCGGTAAGGGACGCTGCCATGCCGGCCACCATGGTGATATGCAGCCCCGAAATGGCGACCAGGTGACTCACGCCGGTGCGCCGGAACAGCTGCCAGTCATCCGCCTCGATGCCGCGCTGGTCGCCGATCACCAGCGCGACCAGCACCGCGCCATAGCGCGCTCCGGCCGGCAGCGCGGCGCGCAGGTGATCGCGCACGGCGGCGCGCCAGGCTTCGATGCGCCAGGCCAGCCGCTCGCCGGCGGCATCTTGCGGCGGACCCTGGGCGCGGCGCACGTATCCGGTCGCGCCATAGCCTTGCGCCAGCAGCCAGTAGGCGTAATCGAAACCGAATGGATTGGCGAGCCCCCGCGGCCGCCGCAGGCGCAGCGTCAGCGTGAAGCGTTGTCCTGGGCTCAACCCTGGCGGCGCGTCGCGCCAGTTGACGATGACCCGGCCCGGCAACGGCGAGACTGAACCACCGGACAGCTCGACGGTGAACGCGAAGCGTGTGCCGGTGACGGTTTGGGTGGGCAGCCCCGAGACCACGCCGCGCACCTCGAGGTCGCGGGCTTCCAGCGCCACGGGCAGCCATTCGCGCAGGCGCAGCTCGGCGCGCCATGCGGCCCAGCAGAACGCGATGGCAAAGGCCAGCGCGGCCAGCGCTACGGCTTGCAGCGTGATCGGCAGGCGCCTGCCCCACAGGGCCATGCCGATGGCGCACAAGGCCAGCAGCATGGCGCCCAGGCGCAGGCCGTGCGGCTGCGGCAGCATCGATTGCTGCTGCAGGGTCCAGCATCCGGCCACGAATGCCACCACCAAGCAACGCATGGCACTTCCCCAGTTGATCTTGCATGACCGGAGTTGTACCCGCGCGCAGGCGCGGCAAGCTTGTCAGCCTGTCAAGAAGGCGTGGAAGTTGTGTGACTGCCGGCGAGCGGGGGCGCCATGGTGTCGGCAAACGCCGCCAGCCGCGGCAGCGCCGCCACGGCATTGCGCCAGGTCGCCCGCGCCAGCGCCAGGGCGTCGATGCCGCGCAGTTCCGCCATCACGCGCGCCACGCCTGCCACCTCCGCCGGCGTATTGCGCGCCTTGTGCTGTTCGCCGAACTGGTCGTCCGACAGCCAGGCCGGCGCGATGTCCGGCGCATCGGTTTCCAGCACCAGCGCTTCCAGCGGCAGCTCGGTCGCCAGCCGGCGGATCTGGCGCGCGCGGCTGAAGGTGACATTGCCGCCGAAGCCCAGCTTCAGGCCCTGCTCGACGAAGCGCCGCGCCTGTTCGTGGCTGCCGTTGAAGGCGTGGGCGATGCCGCGCTTGACGCCGAGCTTGCGCAGCTGCGCGCCGACCTGGTCCTGCGACTTGCGCACGTGCAGCAGCACCGGCAGATCGAACTCGCGCGCGATCTTCAGTTGTTCGACGTAGAGCCAGGTCTGATGGTCCGCATCCAGCCCCGCGACGAAGAAGTCGAGCCCGATCTCGCCGATGCCGACGAAGCGCGGGTCCCCCATGCTGGCCGCGACCTGGCGCCGCAGCGTGTCGAGCTCGGTCTGGCCCGCGCCGGGCGAGCACAGCGGGTGGATGCCGAGCGCATAGACGCAGCGCGCGTCGCGCTGCGCCAGCGCGCGCACGGTGTCGAAGTTCCACGCGGCCACCGCCGGCACCACGATGCCGCGCACGCCGGCGGCCTCGGCCGCGTCGGTGACCTGCTCGCGGTCCGCATCGAACTC
>JABFVP010000174.1 GCA_013362725.1 Cupriavidus sp. | reverse complement strand
CGCCGAGGTGCAGGGAAACGAGTTGGTTGATGTTATTGCTCATGGTGCAGTGAGGCCCCATCGGCCTGATAACGAGATGAAATTCACTGACGGCTTTCAGTCCACCGAAGCGCCGGACAGGCGCACGATCTCGCCCCACTTCTGGCGGTCTTTCTTCAGCACCTCGGCGAAGGCGTCCGGAGTGCTCGGTGCGGGTTCCGCGCCGAGGTCGCGCATGCGGGCCTGCACGGCGGGATCGCCGAGCGCGCGCGCCAGGTCATGGCTGATCTTCTGCGCCACCGCGCCGGATACGCCGCGCGGCGCCAGCAGGCCGAACCACGGGCTGGCGTCGAAGCCCGGCACCGGGCCGGCGGCAGCCACGGTCGGCACATTGGGCAGCGCCGACGAGCGCGCCGGCGTGGTCACCGCCAGCGCCTTGAGCTTGCCGGAGCGCACGAACGGCAGCGACGCCGGCAGGTTGTCGAACATCACGTCGACGCTGCCGCCCATCAGGTCGGCAATCGCCGGGCTGCTGCCCTTGTAGGCGACGTGGCTCATCTCGGTGCCGGTCATGCGCTGGAACAATTCGCCAGCCAGGTGCGTCGAGGTGCCGTTGCCCGCCGACGCCATGTTGACGCGCTTCGGGTTGGCCTTCAGGTAGGTAATGAACTCCGCCAGCGTCTGCACCTGGGCGCGCTCGGCAAAGGCGGGCGACAGCACCACCACGTTGGGCACGCGCGCCACCATGGTCACCGGAACGAAGTCGGCCGCGGCATCATAGGGCAGCTTCTTGTACAGGGTGGGGTTGATGCCGAACTCGCCCACCGAACCCATCAGCATCGTATAGCCGTCGGCGGTGGACTTGGCGGCGACGCCGGTACCCACGATGCCGCCGGCGCCGGGGCGGTTCTCCACCAGCACCGGCTGCTTCCATTGCAGCGCGAGCCGCTCGCCGACCAACCGCGCCACCATGTCGGTGGTGCCGCCCGGCGGATACGGCACGATGATGCGCACGGGCTTGGCGGGGAAATCTTCGGCGGCGACGATGCCGGATACGGTCATGCCAAAGGCGAAAGTGCCGGCGGCCAGCGCGCTGAACAAGCGATTCATTGTTGTTTTCCTGTCTACCTGGTGGTTGTCGTTATGGCGG
Organism: Cupriavidus sp.; assembly: GCA_013362725.1. GTDB lineage: Bacteria > Pseudomonadota > Gammaproteobacteria > Burkholderiales > Burkholderiaceae > Cupriavidus. The sequence continues at coordinate 2,094 of JABFVP010000174.1, read as the reverse complement.
TGCCGCGATGGGGGCCGCGGGACCAGGGCTGAATGATTTCTCATCAAGTCCGCCGGTTCAAGCGAGATTTCGGTATAGGATGATGACTTTATGTCATCAACTACACTTTCCTTCCAGCGATGCGGCAACGCCTTCCCAGCCTCTCCGGCCTGCGCGCCTTCGAAGCCGCCGCGCTGCACCTGAACCTGCGCCGCGCCGCCGCCGACCTGTTCATCACGGAAAGCGCGGTCTCGCGCCAGATTGCCGCGCTGGAAAGCCTGCTCGGCGTGCAGCTGTTTCACCGCGCCAACCAGCGCATCACGCTGACCGCGGCCGGTGCGCTCTATAGCGTCCAGGTGCGCGAGATGCTGCGCAAGCTGCAGCGCGACACGCTGGAGGTAATGGCGCATGAAGGCGCGGGCGGCACCGTCGAGCTGGCGTGCGTGCCGACCCTGGCGGTCGAATGGCTGATCCCGCGGCTGCCGGATTTCTACGCCCGCCATCCCCGGGTGGTGGTCAATATCAGCGCCCAGTCGGATGTGTTCCTGTTCGACGGCACGCCCTACGACGCGGCTATCCACTTCGGCGAAGCCGTCTATCCCGGCGCGCGGGCAGACCTGTTGTTCGGCGAGGAATCCGTGGCGGTGTGCCACCCGCAGCTGTTCGGACGCACGAAGCGCCTCGACGCGCACGACATCGCGCACGCGCCGCTGCTGCACCTGGCCACGCGCAGTTTCGGCTGGAAGCAATGGATGGAGGCGGCCGGCATCGACGACGTCAATGCCATGCGCGGCGCCCGCTTCGAGCACCACAGCATGGTGATCGCGGCGGCGCGGGCCGGCCTGGGCATCGGCCTGGTGCCGCGTTTCCTGGTGGAAGAGTACCTGGCGAGCGGGCAGCTGGTGAGCCCGGTGGCCCGCTCGCTGCGCTCGACCAGCGCGTATTACCTGGTGCTGCCCGATACACGCCCGATGAGCCATGCCATGCAGCATCTGCGTACCTGGCTGCTGGAGGCGGCGGAGGCCTTTGCAGAGGGACAGGCGACGGGTACCGGAGCGCGACTGGCCGCCAAGCACGCTTGAAGCACCCGCGGCCTAGGTTTGTTCCCCGCGCCACACCTGCTGCAGTTCCCACGCCGGCGCCTCGCCCGGCGGCTGCGGCAAGGCCTGGGCCTCGGCCAGCATGGCGCCGGCCTGGGCCTGCAGCTTGTCGAGGCAGCGCGACAGCACCCGCGCCTCTTCGGCCGTCAGGCAGGCGGCCAGCTGCGTATTGAAGTCACGCGCTTGCGCAAAGGCGGTGCGGTAAACCGCCTCGCCCTCCTCCGTCAGCGTAAAGGCGGCCGCGCGCCGGTCCTGCGTGCGCGTTTCCCGGCGTACCAGCCCGCGCTCCACTAATGCGTGCACGGCACGGCTGGCCAGCACCTTGTCGAGGCCGGCGCTTTCCGCCAGTTCGGTCAGCCGCGTGCCGGGCTGCTCGCCCAGGAAGGAAATCATGCGCCATTCGCGCCGGGTCACGCCGGCCCGCGCGCGCAGGTGCAACGCGGCCGCGCCCAGCGCGACCCGGTTCAGGTGGTAGACCCGGTAGTTGATGAAATCGGCCAGCCGCCGCGGCCGCTGCAGGCGGTTGCTGTCGCTCCCGCTGTTCTCGCGCGCCATGCCACACCCCCGGTTTAGTTGACTTTGTCAATTATATCGACGGGTGTTAGCTTCCTCTCCAAGCCGGCCCCGGCACATAACAGACAGGAGACACCGTGAGCCCCAGCAACTTCGTTCCCCGCCTTGCCGCATGCCTGCTTGCAGTCGCCGCGGCCTGGTCCGCGCCGGCCAGCGCGCAGTCGGACCGGCCGCTGCGCATCCTGGTAGGCTACCCCGCCGGCGGCACCGCCGACCTGGCCGCGCGCCTGGTCGGCGACAAGCTGCGCGAGACCCTGCTCCAGACCGTGGTGATCGAGAACAAGCCCGGCGCGGGGGGGCGGCTGGTGATGGACTACGCGCGCACGCAGCCGGCCGACGGCAATACGCTGGTGGTCGCCAACTCGGCGGTGATGACGATCGCGCCGCTGGTCTACCGCAAGCTCAACTACGATATCCAGCGCGACTTCATGCCGGTGGCGCA
>JABFVP010000379.1 GCA_013362725.1 Cupriavidus sp. | reverse complement strand
GACCATGCGCGCCTGGCCAGCGACAAGCTGCGCCTGCTGGCCGAGAACCTGCCCTGCACCGCGGTCTGCGAACTCTCGCTCGACGGCACTATCCGCAGCTGGAACGCCGGCGCGCGCGCGCTTGCCGGCCACACCGCCGAAGAGGCGGCGGGCCAGCCGCTGGCGTGGCTCTATACCCGCCAGGAAGCCGCCGCGGGCCGCCCGCAGGCGGCGCTGGAAGCAGCGCGGGCCTGCGGCCAATGGGCCGGCGAAGAACGCCTGGTGCGAAAGGACGGCTCGGTGATGCGCTGCGCCACGCGCATGGTGCTGGTGCGCGACGCGGCCGGTTGCCCCGAAAGCCTGCTGTGGACGGCGCGCGACCTCAGCGATGCGCTGCGTCTCGAAATGCTCGATGCGGGCAACCGGCGCCTGCAGTCCTACCTCGCCATCCTCGCCCACGAGTTGCGCAACCCGCTGGCGCCGGTGCGCAATGCCGTCGAAGTGATCGTACTGACTCCCGACACCGGCCCGCGCGTGCGCCGCTGCGCCGAGATTATCGACCGCCAGCTGCGCCAGGTGGAGCGGCTGGTCAACGACCTGCTCGACGTGGGCCGCGTGACCGCCGGCAAGCTCAAGATGGAACTGACGCCGACGTCCTACAACGACGTGGTCACCACCAGCCTGGAAGCGATTCGCCCCACGCTGGAAGCGTCGGGCCAGCAACTGGTGGTGGCGCTGCCCGAGGTCTCGCCCGTTGTGCGGGCCGATGCCGCGCGGCTAGGGCAGGTGCTGCTGAACCTGCTCAGCAACGCGGCCAAGTACACGCCGCGCGGGGGGACCATCAGCGTGCATGTCGGCGTGGAGGCCGAGCGCGTGATCACCGCGGTGTCGGATACCGGCCGCGGGCTGGAAGCCGCGGCGCTGGACCGGATCTTCAACCTGTTCGCGCAGGAAAGCGATGCCGGCAGCCGCAGCGGGCTGGGCATCGGCCTGGCACTGGCCAAGGCCATCCTCGAAGCGCATGGCGGCGCGATCCAGGCCGACAGCGCGGGCGCGGGCAAGGGCAGCACCTTCACCGTGATCCTGCCGCGCGCCAGCGCGCGTCCGGCCGAGCCCGTGTCGCTGCCGCGGGGCACGGCGCCGCGCCGGCGCGTGCTGGTGGTCGATGACAATGCCGATTCCGCCGACAGCATGGCCGAACTGCTGACCCTGCTCGGCCACGAGGCCCAGGCGGTGCACAGCGGCCAGCAGGCAGTCGGCGTGGCCGCGGCGTTCCGGCCCGACTGCGTGCTGCTCGATCTGCAGATGCCCGACATGTCGGGCTATGAAGTCCTGGAAGCGCTGCGCAAGGACCTGCGCGGCCACGCGGTGCAATTCATGGCGCTGTCGGGGCGCGGCACCGCCGAGGACCAGCGCCGCAGCCGGCAGGCCGGCTTCGATGCGCACCTGACCAAGCCGCTGTCGATCGAGGCCTTGTCGCGGGCGCTGGCCCAGCCGGTGCCGGAAAGTCCCGGCGGCCCGTCGGCTCACAGGGAGCGGTAGGCGTCGAGCCGGTTGTAGAGCGTCTTCAGGCTGATGCCGAGGGCGCGCGCGGCCTGGCGCTTGTCGCCGTCGAAGCGCGCCAGCGTCGCCATGATGATCTCGCGCTGGGTATCGGCCAGCGTGGTGCCGACGCGCACGTTGACCACGCCGTCGACGGTGGTCGGCCGCGGCGCCTGCGTGGCGAGGTTGGGGTTGCCGATCTCCACCACCTTGTCGGCGAGGATAAAGGCGCGGTAGACCGCGTTCTTCAGCTCGCGCACATTGCCGGGCCAGTCGTAGCGCACCAGGCGGTCGAGCGAACCCGCCGAAAAGCTCTTGTCGGTGCGCTCCATGGCGTTGTATTCGGCCAGGAAGTGGCGTGCCAGCGGCACGATATCGTCGGGCCGCTCGCGCAGCGGCGGGATATGCAAGGGGAACACCGCCAGCCGGTACAGCAGGTCCTCGCGCAGCTGGCCGCCGCGCACAGCTTCCACGGGGTCGCGGTTGGTGGCCGCGAGGATACGCACGTCGGTGGCGATCAGCGTATCGCCGCCGACGCGGTGGAAGGTGCGGCCCTCCAGCACCCGCAGCAGCTTGATCTGCATCTCCAGCGGCATCTCGGTGACTTCGTCGAGAAACAGCGTGCCGCCCTGGGCTTGCTCGAAGTAGCCAGCCTTCTGCTCGATGGCGCCGGTAAAGCCGCCTTTTTCATGGCCGAACAGTTCGGATTCGATCAGCGTGGGCTGGATCGCGCCGCAGTTGACGGCGATGAAGGGGCCGTTGCGACGGGCGCTGCGCTCATGCACCGCGCGCGCCACCACTTCCTTTCCCGAGCCGCTTTCCCCGACCGCCAGCATGGTGACATCGGTGGGCGCCACGCGCTCGATCTGCGCCAGCAGGCGCTGCATCGCGGGCGCGGTGCTTTCCCACAGCAGCGACACCTGCGACGGCACGGCGCGGCGCGGCGCGGGTTCGCTGGCCGCTGCAGTGCCGGCGGCGTGGCTGGCGCCGTGGTTGGAGGAGGCGGCGTTGCTGCGCCGCGAAGTGCTGGCGGTCACTGGCACGGGTTGCTGGCCTGAAATCGGCCGATCGAGGGTTGCAGGTGGCGGGTTGCCGGGAGAAGTTCCTATGCTAGCCTTTGGCGGGGGGGCTTGCCATAGCGGCGCGCGCCTGCGCGGCAACTTCCGACACCTGTGTCAGACGGACACCGGCAACGACCGTGCCTGCCCGGGCTTAGACTGGCATTACGCAGTGTGGACCCGCCCCCGCGGACTAGAATCCGCAATCAGGGTCGCCCTCCGATACCTGCCAGGGCTGCCGTACGCGCCACGCATGAGGCGCGCCGGCGGATTTCCGCAGACCCGGCGCCGTTCGGCGTTGCGGTAGCGGAAGGCAGTGCCGGGGGTTTGCCTTGAGTTCCCATTAGGTCTCACTGACGGATCGTATGCCCCACATCCTGATTGTCGATGACGACGAAAACGCATGCGCCGCCCTGGCCGAGATCGTAGCCATGGAAGGCTTCACCTCCGCCACTGCCGGCACGCTGCGTGAAGCGCGGCTGCAGATCGGCTGGCGCATGCCGGAAGCCATCGTGGCCGACCTGCGCCTGCCCGACGGCAACGGCATGGAACTGTTCGAGGAAGTCGGCGCGTCGGGCGTCGAGGTGATCCTGACCACCGGCTATGCCAGCGTGGAAAGCGCGGTGGAAGCGCTGCGCGCCGGCGCCACCGATTACCTGGTCA
>JABFVP010000494.1 GCA_013362725.1 Cupriavidus sp. | reverse complement strand
CAGGACTTCGATGCCTGGCTCGAAGCCGGGGCGCGCCAGTTCCTGCCAGCGCGCCCAGGCGCTGGCGAGGAACTCGAGATAGGCCGGACTGTGCACCGCTTCCAGCGGCGCGCGCCCGCAATCGGGCGGTGCCGCCAGTTCGATGCCGCGCGCGGCAAGCGCGCGCTGCAGTGCCGCTGCGCGGGCCGGCACGTCGGTCGGCGCGCACAAGCGGCCCGCGCGCATGAACTGGCGGGGCTCGTGCAGCAGCTGATCATCCGAGAAGAAGGCACGCATGGTCTAGATTTTGTTGTAAAGGGAATCCCCGGTTCAGCCTGCCGCCTGGCGCGCCAGTGCCGCCGCGCGGATGCCGGACAGGGTCATGCCGGGCGCGATGCCGTCGGGGTCGTAACGCAGCTCCAGCAGCGCTGGCATGCTGCGCGTACTGGCGAAGTCGAGAGCGCGATCCAGCGCGGGACCGAATTCGGCGTCGCTCGACACCACCTCGCCATAGCCGCGGTAGGCGCGCGCCAGTTCGGCGAACTCCGGGTTCTCGAAGCCCAGCGCGATGGTCCGGCCGGGGAATTCGCGTTCCTGGTGGGCGCGGATCGTGCCCCAGATGCCGTTGTTGAACACCAGCACCACGATGCCGAGGCGGTACTGCATGGCCACGCCCAGCTCCTGCAGGTTCATCTGGAAGCAGCCGTCGCCCGCGTAGCAGACCACGGTGCGTTCCGGGTGCTCCAGCTTCGCGGAAATGGCCGCCGGCAGGCCGTAGCCCATCGAGCCAACGGTGGGCGCCAGGCTGGTGCCAACGCCCTTGTAGCGGTAGTAGGTATGCGGAAAGACCGCGTAGTTGCCGGCGCCGACGGTGATGCAGGCATCCTGCGGCAGGCGCTCGCGCACAAGGCAGGCGGCCTGGTTCAGGTTCAGCGGGCCCGGAGCGGGCAGCGCCTTCTGGCTGTCGAGGTAGTCGTGCCGCGCGCGCTCCACCAATGCGGCGCGGTTGTGTTCGCGCGCCGGGCGCAGGCCGTCCACCGCGGCGGCGAACGAGACGACGTCGGCAACGATGGGCAGCTCCGCGCGAAACACGCGGCCCAGCTCCTCCGGATCGGGATACACATGCACCAGCCGCTGGCGCGGCAGCGGGCTTTCCACCACGGTATAGCCCTCGGTGGTGGCCTCGCCCATGCGGGTGCCGACGGCGATCAGCAGGTCCGACTCGCGGATGCGCGCGCGCAATGCCTCGCCCATGCCCCAGCCGACATGGCCGGCATAGTTGGGGTGGTGGTTGTCGAAGCACTCCAGCCGGCGCCACGCCAGCCCCACGGGCAGGCCGAAGCGTTCGGCGAAGCCTTCCATCTGCCGCATCGCCTCGGGGGTCCAGCCGGAACCACCAATCATCAGGAAGGGGCGCTCGGCCTGTTCCAGCATCGCGGCCAGCGACGCCAGCGCGTGCGGCGCCGGGGCAGCGTGGCTGCGCACGTAGCGCGGCATGTCGGCCACGGAGGCCTTGCCCCACAGCGTGTCCTCGGGCAGCGCCAGCACCACCGGGCCGGGCCGGCCGCTGGTCGCCACCGCGAAGGCGCGCGCGATGAACTCGGGGATGCGGTCGGTGCGGTCGATCTGCGCGACCCACTTGGCCATCTGGCCGAACATGCGGCGGTAGTCGATTTCCTGGAAGGCTTCGCGCTCGTAGAAGTCGTTGCCCACCTGACCGACGAACAGGATCATCGGCGTGGAGTCCTGGAACGCGGTATGCACGGCGATGCTGGCATTGGTCGCGCCGGGGCCGCGCGTGACGAAGCAAACGCCGGGCTCGCCGGTCAGCTTGCCGTGGGCTTCGGCCATGTAGCCGGCGCCGCTTTCCTGGCGGCAGACGATCGGCGTGATCGCGTCCTGCTGGTCGTACAGCGCATCGATGCAAGGCAGGTAGCTCTCGCCCGGCACCAGGAACACGCGCCGCACGCCCTGGATGCGCAGCTGGTCGACAAGGATCTGCCCGCCATTGCGCTCGCGCAGGGTAGGATTGGCCTGGCTCATTGGCTACCTCCTCCGCCTGCGGCACCGGCCGCCGGCTTGATCTCGATTTCCACGAACACGCATTCGCCTTCGTGGGCATTGATGACGTTGTGCTCGACGCCGGCCGGACGGTAGTAGGCCTGGCCGGCGACCAGCTGGCTGGTGACCTCGCCGGCCGGCGTCTGCAAGTGCAGCGCGCCGGTGGTCATCGGCACCACCACATAGTCGAAGCCGTGGCGATGCTGGCCGGTCTCGGCGCCGGGCGCGAAGCGCCACTCGGTCACGATCACGCGCTCGTTGTCGACCTGCACGGTGCCGACGGCTTTAGGCCGGTCTTGCGGCGCGCTCATTGGCCCACCCCGCGGTCCACCCCGCCCATGCACAGGTATTTGATTTCCAGGTATTCGTCGAGGCCATACTTCGAGCCCTCGCGGCCCAGGCCCGACTGCTTGACGCCGCCGAAAGGCGCCACCTCGTTGGAGATCAGGCCGGTATTGATGCCGACCATGCCGTATTCCAGCGCCTCGGCCACGCGCCAGACCCGGCCGATATCGCGGCTGAAGAAGTAGGAGGCCAGGCCGAATTCGGTATCGTTGGCCATCGCGATCGCTTCCTCGTCGGTGGAGAAGCGGAACAGCGGCGCCAGCGGGCCGAAGGTCTCTTCCCGCGCCACGCGCATGGCGGGGGTCACGTCGGCCAGCACCGTGGGCTCGAAGAAGGTGCCGCCCAACGCATGGCGCTTGCCGCCGGTGAGCAGGCGCGCGCCCTTGCCGAGCGCGTCGGCGATATGCGACTCGACCTTGGCCACGGCATCCTCGTTGATCAGCGGGCCTTGCAGCACGCCGGGCTCGACGCCGTAGCCGACCTTCAGCTTTGCCACCGCAGCCACCAGCTTTTCGGCAAAGGCATCGTAGACCTTGTCGTGGACATAGAGCCGGTTGGCGCAGACACAGGTCTGGCCGGCGTTGCGATACTTGGAGGCAATGGCACCCTCCACCGCAGCATCGAGGTCGGCATCGTCGAAGACGATGAACGGTGCGTTGCCGCCCAGTTCCAGCGAAAGCTTCTTGATGGTGTCGGCGGACTGCCGCATCAGGATGCGGCCCACCTCGGTCGAGCCGGTAAAGCTGAGTTTGCGCACGACGGGGTTAGCCGTGAGCTCGCCGCCGATGGCGATGGCGTCGCCCGTGATCACGCTGAACAGGCCCGCCGGCAGCCCGGCACGCTCGGCCAGTACGGCCAGCGCCAGCGCCGACAGCGGCGTGTCTTCCGCCGGCTTCAGCACCATGGCGCAGCCCGCGGCCAGCGCCGGGCCGGCCTTGCGCGTAATCATCGCGAGCGGGAAGTTCCACGGGGTGATCGCCGCGCACACGCCGACCGGCTCCTTGACCACGACCAGCCGCTTGTCGTTGGCGGGCGTGGCCAGCACGTCGCCGCTGACGCGCTTGGCTTCCTCGGCGAACCATTCCAGGAACGAAGCAGCATAGACAACTTCGCCCTTCGCTTCCGCCAGCGGCTTGCCTTGCTCGGTGGTCATCAGCAGGGCCAGGTCGTCGGCATTGGCCAGCATCAGTTCGTACCAGGCCCGCAGCACCGCGGCGCGCTCGCGCGCGGTCTTGCGGCGCCAGCTGGCCTGTGCCGCCTGTGCGGCGTCGATGGCGCGGCGCGTTTCGGCCGCGCCCATGCCGGGCACGGTGCCGATCACGGCGCCATTGGCGGGATCGGTAACAGCGAAGGTGGCGCCGCTGTCGGCATCCTGCCAGTGGCCGGCGATATAGGCCTGCGCGCGCAGCAGGCCGGGGTCCTTGAGTTGCATGGGTAGTCTCTGTGGTATCGATGGAAGTGGGCAGGTCAGCGCGTCAGTGCTTCGCCCAGGATGTCCAGGCCTTCGTTCATCACTTCGTCCTGGATCGTCAGCGGGAACAGGAAGCGGATCACGTTGCCGTACACGCCGCACGACAGCAGCAGCAGGCCTTTTTCCAGGGCGCGGTTCTGCACCGTGCGCGTAAAGTCGGGATCGGCGCTGCCGTCGGCCTGGCGGAATTCCACCGCCACCATGGCGCCGACTCCACGCACTTCTGCGATCTGCGGCACGCGCGGACGCAGGCTTTCCAGGCGCGCCATCAGACGCTGGCCCAGTTCCGCGCCGCGTTCGATCAGCTTTTCGCTTTCGAGCACGTCCAGTACTGCCAGCGCCGACGCCACCGCCAGCGGGTTGCCGGCATACGTGCCGCCCAGCCCGCCGGGCGCGGGCGCATCCATCACTTCGGCGCGCCCGCACACTGCCGACAACGGCATGCCGCCGGCCAGGCTCTTGGCCATGGTGGTCAGGTCCGGCGCCACGTCGTAATGCTCCATCGCAAACAGCTTGCCGGTGCGGCCGAAGCCGGTCTGCACTTCATCGGCGATCAGCAGGATGCCGTGCTCGTCGCAGGCCGCGCGCAGCGCGCGCACGAAATCGGCCGGCGCGACGTTGAAGCCGCCCTCGCCCTGCACGGGCTCAAAGATGATGGCAGCCACGCGCTTGGGATCGATGTCCGCCTTGAACAGGTGCTGCAGCGCCTTGAGCGAATCCTCGGTGCTGACGCCGTGCAGCGCGCACGGATACGGCGCGTGGTAGACCTCGCCCGGGAACGGCCCGAAGCCGATCTTGTACGGCGCGACCTTGCCGGTCAGCGCCATGCCCATCATGGTGCGGCCGTGGAAGCCGCCGGAAAACGCGATCACGCCGGGCCGGCCGGTGGCGGCGCGTGCGATCTTGATGGCATTCTCCACCGCCTCGGCGCCGGTGGTGAAGAAGGCAGTCTTCTTGGCCGGGCGGCCCGGCGCACGGCGGTTGATCTTCTCGGCCAGCTCGATATAGCTGGCGTAGGGCACGATCTGGTAGGCGGTGTGAGTGAAACGCCCAAGCTGCTGCTCGACTGCTTCGACCAGGCGCGGATGGCGGTGGCCGGTGTTGAGCACGGCGATGCCGGCGGCGAAGTCGATGTAGCGCTTGCCCTCGACATCCCAGATCTCCGAGTTCAGCGCGCGCTCTGCGTAGAAGTTGCACATCACGCCCACGCCGCGCGGGGTGGCGGCGTCCTTGCGGCGAACCAGTTCGGCGTTCTTCATACTTCTCTCCAGTGTGTCTTCGCGGTTGCGACGTGGTTGGTGCCCGTGCCGCTCAGGCGGCAACGCGGATCAGTGTGGGGTCCCATTCCTTGCCGGGAATCGCGCCGATCAGGCGCTGCGTGTACGCGTGCTGCGGAGCGTCGAAGATCTGCCCCGGTGGGCCGGACTCGACCACGCGGCCCTTGTGCATCACGATCACGTGGTGGCAGATCTGCGCGGCGACGCGCAGGTCATGGGTAATGAAGATCAGGCCGATATTCATGCGCTTCTGCAGGTCGGCCAGCAGCTCCAGCACCTGCGCCTGCACCGAGACATCGAGCGCAGAGACCGACTCGTCGGCCACCAGCAGCTTCGGTTCGAGCGCCAGTGCCCGCGCAATGCCGATGCGCTGGCGCTGGCCGCCGGAGAACTGGTTGGGATAGCGGTCAAATGCGGACGCCTCCAGCCCCACCAGTTGCAGCAGTTCACGCGCCCGCGCCTGCGCGGCGGCCAGCGGCACGCCATTGGCGACGGGGCCATCGGTGATGATGCGGCCCACCGTATGGCGCGGATTGAGCGAAGCAAAAGGATCCTGGAAGATCATCTGCACGTCGCGACGCAGTCGACGAAACTGCCGCTCGGACAGAGTGGCGATGTCCTGCCCATCGAACATCAGCGCCCCGCCATCGATATCCGTCAGGCGCAGCAGGCACTTGCCGATGGTCGACTTGCCCGAACCGGACTCGCCGACGATGCCAAGCGTCTCGCCACGGCGCACGGTGAAGCTGACCCCATCCACCGCACGTACCACGCGCTTTTTGGTGAAGAGCCCGCCGCCGGTCACATAGGTTTTGCGCAGGTCGCGCACTTCCAGCACGGTCTCGCTGTCGTTGCGCCCGCGCTCGCCGGCTCGGCCATGCGGCACCGCGCCGATCAGGCGCCTGGTATAGGGATGCTGCGGACGGTTCAACACCTGGTCGGCGCTGCCCATCTCCACCAGCACGCCCTTCTCCATCACCGCCACGCGATCCGCGATCTCGGCGACCACGCCGAAGTCATGGGTGACGAACATCACGCCCATGCCCTTCTCGGCCTGGATGCGGCGGATCAGGTCGAGAATCTGCGCCTGCGTGGTCACGTCGAGCGCGGTGGTCGGCTCGTCGGCAATCAGCAGAGCCGGTTCGAGCGCCAGCGCCATGGCGATCACCACCCGCTGGCGCTGGCCGCCCGACAGGCGGAAGGGATACGCATGCATCAGCGTGGCCGGATCGGGCAGGCCGACGAACTCCAGCAACTCGAGCACCCGGCGCGCACGCACCTCGCCCGGACAGGCGTTGTGCACGCGCATGACCTCGGCGATCTGGTCGCCCACGGTCATCACCGGGTTCAGCGCGGACAGCGGCTCCTGGAACACCATGGCCATGTCCTTGCCGCGCATGCCGAGCAGCGTGGCTTCGTCCTGCGTCAGCAGGTCGCGGCCCTTGAACAGGATCCGGCCCTGCTCCGGTTTCAGGTAGGTCGGCAGCAGGCCCATGATGGCGTTGGCGCTCATCGACTTGCCCGAACCCGACTCGCCGACGATGCAGAGGATCTCGCCGGCATGCAGGTCATAGGAGATATCGCGCACCGCGTAGGGCCGGTCGCCGCCCGCGGGCAGCGCGATCGACAGATTGCGGATCGACAGCAGGGGCGCTTGGTCGCTGGTCTTCATCACTTTGTCCTTTGCTGGTGCAGGGCGGGCGCTCACTCGCCGCGGCGGCGCAGCTGCGGGTTCATGGCGTCGTTCAGGCCCTCGCCGATCAGGTTGATCGACAGCACCGTCAGCAGGATCGCCACGCCGGGCCACACGCTCATCCACCACGCTTCGCGGATCATGGTGCGCGCCGCCCCGATCATGAAGCCCCAGCTCATCATGTTGCGGTCGCCCAGGCCCAGGAAGGCCAGCGCCGACTCGGTCAGGATCGCGGTGGCGACCATGAACGACGCCGACACGATGATCGGCGACATCGCATTGGGCAGGATCTGCGTGGCGATGATGCGCACCGGCTTCTGCCCGATCACCACCGCGGCCTGCACGAATTCGCGCTGCTTGAGCGACAGGAACTCGCCGCGCACCAGGCGCGCCACCGGCGGCCACGACACCACCGAGATGGCGGCGACGATGGAATAGATCGACGGGTTGAAGATCGCCACGATCACTACCGCCATAGCCAGTTGCGGAATGGTCTGGAAGAACTCGGTGATGCGCATCAGCGCATCGTCGACACGGCCGCCGCAATAGCCCGCAACCGCCCCCACGGCGATGCCGACGGCGAGCGCCACCGCGGTGGAGATCACGCCGACCAGCAGCGAGACCCGGGCGCCATACAGCATGCCGGCGGTGATGTCGCGGCCGAGCATGTCGGTGCCGAACGGAAGCGCCGGGTCGGTGAACGGCTGCACCAGCGGCTCGGCCACCATCAGCCACGGCGACTCTTCGTAGAACACGGGCGCGAGCAGCGCCAGCGCCAGCACTGACAGCAGCACCAGCAGGCCGATCACCGCGCCATGGTTGCGGCAATAACGTTGCAGGAAGGCTTTCATGCGGTGGCTCCCTTGCCGCCCGCGGCAATGCGCGGGTCGATAAAGCGGTAGATCACGTCGGTCACCAGGTTGAAGAACACCACCAGCGCCGAGGTCACGAAGAAGATGCCCAGCAGCAGCTGGTAGTCGCGCTGCAGCAGCGCATCGAACATCAGCCGGCCGATGCCCGGCCACGAGAACACGGTCTCGGTCAGCACCGCGCCGCCCGCCATCTGGCCCAGCTGGATGCCGGCAAAGGTGATCACCGGCAGCAGCGCGTTGCGCAGCACATGCACGCGGATCACGCGGCCGGCCGGCACGCCCTTGGCGCGCGCGGTCTTGACATAGTCCATGCCCATCACCTCCAGCATGGATGCGCGCGTCAGGCGCACGTACACGGCCATGAAGAAGCAGCCCAGCGACACGGTCGGCAGGATCATGTGCAGCGCCACGTCCTTGACGCGGGCCAGGCCGGTGTAGCCGGCGCCGATGGTCTCCATGCCAAAGGCGGGCAGCCAGCCCAGCACCACTGAGAACAGGATGATGGCCATCAGCGACAGCCAGAACAGCGGCGTCGCATAAAGCAGCAGCGCGCCCGACATCACCGCGCTGTCGATCCAGCGGCGGCGGTTCTCGTAGCGGGTGCTCGCCGCGATCACGCCGAGCAGCACGCCCAGCACGATGGAAAAGAGAAACGCCCCGCTCATCAGCAGGAAGGTCGCGGGCAGCCGGTCGAGGATCAGGTCCAGCACCGGCAGGTGGTTGCGGTAGGAGTAGCCCAGGTCAAGCTGTGCCACGCCCTTCAGATAGATGCCGAGCTGGGTCAGCACGGGCTTGTCCAGCCCGAACTGCTCGCGCAGCTGGTTGACGAAGGCGGCATCGCCGGCACCGGCTTCGCCCGCCATCACGGTGGCCGGGTCGCCCGGCGCCATCCGGATCAGGAAGAAGTTGATGACGACCACGCCAAGGACGACCACGACGGCCTTTCCGAGACGGGCGCCAAGAAAGGATAGAAAGTTCACGGCTTGCTCCACGCTGGCGGCCGGGCTGGCCACCGCGGCACTGGGATGCAGCTGGCCCTCGCCGTTCCCCCTGCGGGGCGCGGCGATGGCAACGGATTTCAGGCTTAGGGCGGGCTGCCCGCGCCGGCTCAGGCGCGGGCCGTGGCTCCGGTCGCGCTCAGTTCTTCTCGATCGAGACGTTGTCGAAGGACTCGTTCAGGCCGATGGCGGTGGTCACGAGGTTCCTGACATGCTTGCGGTACAGCGTGGGGAACTCCACCTCGAATAGGTTGGCGTTGGCCACGTCGGTCACCAGGATCTTCTGCAGTTCGCTGTACAGCTTCTGGCGCTCCGCGGTGTCCATGGTCGAGCCGGCCTTGGCCCACAGCTCATCCGCCTTCGGATTGCTGTAGCCCTGCACGTTGGCGAACGGCGTGCCCTTGACGATATTGCGCGTCACGTAGAGCCGCTCGACGCCCAGCGCGGGGTCGCCGTACTGGTAGGTGTAGGTGGTGGTCAGGTCGAACTCCCAGTTGCTGACGCGCGCCGACCAGGTGCCGGCATCGGCCGACTCGATGCTGACCTTGAAGCCGAGCTGCTCGAGCATCTGCTTGACGTACTCGTCCAGGCGGTCCCAGTTGGCGCCGTACGAGGTCGACAGGATCTTGACCGGGTACTTGCCCACGTCGACACCCGACGCCTTGACCAGCTCGCGCGCCTTCTTCAGGTTGAAGTCGTACTCGGGCATGTTCTTGTCGAAGAACAGCGTGGTCGACGAAAACGGGCTCACCGCCGGCTTGCCCATGCCGAAGAAGATGTTGTTGACGATCATCTTGCGGTTGAGCACGTGCATCACCGCCTGGCGCACCTTCACGTTGTCGAACGGCGGCTTGCGCTCGTTGAGCAGCATGCTCGCCATCGGCGAGAACATTTCCCAGCCCTTGGTGGTGTACTCGACGTTGGGCAGCGCGCGCAGGCGCTTGACGTCGACGTTGTCGACATCGCCGCCGCGCAGCACCTGCACGTCGCCCTTCTCGAACGCCACGGCGCGCGAGGCCGAATCCGGGATCACGTAGAACACCAGCTCATCCAGGTAAGGCTTGCCCGCCTTCCAGTAGTTGGGGTTCTTCGCCAGCTTGATATAGGCGCCCTTCTTCCACTCCTTGAACATGAAGGGGCCGGTGCCGATCGGCTTCTGGTTGGCCGGGTTGTTGCGGTAGTCGGTGCCGTCGTAGATGTGCTTGGGCATCATCGGCATGGTTCCGGTCTCGAACATCGAGATAAACGGCGGGAACGGCTCCTTCAGCTTGATCTCGACGGTGCTGTCGTTGACCGCGCGGATCGAGGCCATGTACTTGTTGATGACCGCGCGCGTGCGCACGTGCACGTCGCGCAGCATCTTGTCGATCGAGAACACCACGTCGGCCGAGGTGAACGGCTTGCCGTCATGCCACTTCACGCCCTTCTGCAGCTCGAAGGTGTAGGTCAGGCCGTCCGGCGATACGGTCCACGACTTGGCCAGTTCCGGTTGCGGCTTCAGGTCGGGGCTGTAGGTCAGCAGGCCCTGGTAGATCTTGCCGGCCACGTACTGGGTCGGCGCCTGCGAGTTCATCGCGCTCACCAGGATCGGCGGCTCGGGCTGGACGATACCGGACAGCGTGCCGCCCTTGGTCTGGGCAATTGCATGGCCCGCGGGCAGCGCCAGCGGCAGCAGCGAGAGGCCGGCGGCGGCAAAGGCCATCGACAGCACGCTCTTGGTCAGTCGCATCGTGAATCGGTTCATCGGGCAGTTCCTCAGTTGGCTCGTTTTTGGCTTGGGGATGGCAGCGCCGGTTGTGCTTGCGCGCGGCTTCTTCAGGCCGCGTCGCCGGCCGGTTCCACGCCGCACCAGTCCAGCAGGAACTGGGCCAGCGTCGTGGTCACTCGCACCATGCTTTCCAGCGACACCGATTCGTCGATGCCGTGGATATTGCGGGCCTCGGGCCCGTAGCAGGTCACCGGCGTTTCCAGGCCGATGCGGAAATGCCGGGCATCGGTGGTGGCCGTGGTCGCCTCGCGGCGGATCGGCGTGCCATTGACCTTGCGGTGCGCTTCGCCCAGCGCCTGCATGCTGGGCACATCGAGATCGAATTCGCAGCCGGGCGCGTGGAAGCCTTCATAGCGGATGCGCAGTTCGAGATTGCTGGCCAGGCGCTCCACCGTGGCGCGGATGCGCGCTGCCACCGTGGCCTTGGCCGTGTCGATATCCATATTGGGGAAGAAGCCGATGCGCACGCCCAGCGTGCAGGTGCACGGCACCGACGAGTTCCACTCGCCGCCCTGGATCTGGCCGAGATTGAAATTGATCGGGTGGGCGTGGTCGCGATACGCCGCCGGCCGGTGTTCCGGCCGGTTCCATTCGGCTTCGAGCCGGCGCAGGTCCTCCATCACCGCGATGCCGGCCTCGACCGGGTTGACGCCGCTGGTCATGTAGGCCGCGTGCGCCGGCTTGCCGGTCAGCTCGATGAACATCCAGAACACGCCGACCTGCGCGCTCATCAGGCTCTCGCCCAGCGGCTCGGGAATGATCACGGTGTCGAAGGACGCCAGCTTGCCGGCACCAACCGCGCTGCGCAGCGCCGCCACCGTGGCCAGCGCGCCGTTGCCGGTGTTCTCTTCTTCCAGCACCGCATTGAAGCCGACCGCCCCGGCCGGCTGCAGGCCCAGGCTGGCCAGCGCCTTGAACGCGGCCAGCGCGCACACGATGCCGCCCTTCATGTCGCCGGCGCCGCGGCCATAGAGCCAGCCGTCCTTCACCACCGGCGCGAACGGCGGCTGGCTCCACATCGATTCCGGACCGGTCGGCACCACGTCGAGATGGCCGTTGAACAGCACCGAGCGCCCACCCTTGCGGCTGGGCCGGTGCGTCGCCAGCAGGTTGTAGCGGCCGCCATCCGGGCAGCACGCCGGCGAATACATCGGCAGGTGGCGGATGTCCTCGGTGCGCAGCGCGATGCGCTCGGAAGCCAGGCCCAGTTGTGCCAGCGCGCCTTCGATGAAGTCCGCCGCGGGCTGCTCTTCGCCCGATGGGCTTTTGGCGGCCACGAAACCGGACAGCGTCTCGACCATATAGGGCAGCAGTGCGCGCACGGCTTGCGAGAGCTCGGCGGTGGTAGGTACCGCTACCCGGTCGGAGAACGGGCTGGCCGTGAGGGAATTGGGTCCTGACATGAAAGCTCCTGGC
>JABFVP010000607.1 GCA_013362725.1 Cupriavidus sp. | reverse complement strand
GATCCCGGCCGACCGCGGCCCCGCCACGCCGGTGCTTGCCGATGGCGACCAGTCGCAGCAACTGCTCGACCCCGAGGCGCTGCCGGTGGTGATGACGCCGCTGGTCGCGTTCCTGACGCATGCCTCGCTCGAGGCCGGCGACAACCAGGCCCAGGCCGGCCAGGACGCGGTGCAGATGATGACCGTGCACGCGGCCAAGGGGCTGGAGTTCGATGTGGTCTTTATCAGCGGGCTGGAGGAAGGGCTGTTCCCGCACGAGAACAGCATGATGGACCCCGACGGCCTGGAGGAAGAGCGCCGGCTGATGTACGTGGCAATCACGCGCGCGCGCAAGCGGCTCTACATGTCGTTCGCGCAAAGCCGCATGCTGCACGGCCAGACCCGCTACCACGTCCGCTCGCGCTTCTTCGAGGAACTGCCCGAGGCCTCGCTCAAATGGCTGACTCCGCCGGCGCAGAGCTACGGCGGCGTGCGCCGCCAGGAACGCGACAATGCCTGGGGCCGCGACTGGTTCCGCAAGCCCGAGGACGTGCCTTATACCGGCACCAAGCCGACCGGCGGCATGGACAACGGCAACGGCTATGCCGATGCCCGGCGCGAGGCCGGCACCGGCTTCCGCGTCGGCCAGTCGGTGTTCCACAACAAGTTCGGCGAAGGCGTGATCACCGCGCTGGAAGGCGAGGGCGCCGATGCGCGCGCCAATATCAACTTCAAGCGGCATGGCGCCAAGTGGCTGGCGCTGGCGGTGGCGAAGCTGGATGCGATCGATTGAGGTGGCGAGCGCGGTCTCTGGTCCCGCTGGTTTGCTCCCCTCTCCCGCGCGCGGGAGAGGGGCCGGGGGAGAGGGCAGGCGCTGGCAATAGCGGCGCGCTTTACTTCGTGGGCGCTCCCGCCCTCTCCC
Source organism: Cupriavidus sp. (assembly GCA_013362725.1). Taxonomy (GTDB): domain Bacteria; phylum Pseudomonadota; class Gammaproteobacteria; order Burkholderiales; family Burkholderiaceae; genus Cupriavidus. The sequence continues at coordinate 2,347 of JABFVP010000607.1, read as the reverse complement.
CATGAGGGGACGGGAGTACACAATCGCCTGTTTTTCAGACGCCCGGCGTGGCCGACGCCGCCGGCTCTACCCCCGGCGGGGTCACGTTGAAGCAGCCGCGGTACGTCGCATAGAACGAGCAATACAAGATCGCCAGCATCAGCAGCGAATACGGCGTGACCAGGAACGACAGCACGGTCTCGGCGCCGAAGGCGCTGAACACCGCCTCCAGGAAGAACGGGATCGCCACCAGCAGCATCGCGAACAGCACCGCGTAGGTGAAGAACGCGCCGCGGTTGCGCCAGCATGCGGTCCAGCTGAAGAACAGCGCCTTGACCGGCGGCACGCCGTGCCAGGCCGCGAGCAGCGGTGCGAACCAGAACATCATCGCGATCGGCGTGTACAGCAGCGCGCCGATCAGCATGGCGTAGTAGAGCTGGCGCACCGCCTCGGCGGTCGGCGCTTCTTCCTTCAGCACGATCGGTACCAACGCACTCATGTCGACCACCGCGCCGGCGATCAGCCCGAGAATGAACACCAGCCCGGCGTAGATCCCGCCCAGCACCAGCAGGTTGCGCGTGGCTTCCTTGCCGTTGGCGCGGAAGCCCGCGAGCAGCACGGTGGGCAGCACCCGCTTGTTCTGGATCACGTCGCGGCACGCGGTCATCACGCCGACCGACAGGCCGGGCGTGACCACCAGCAGCGCGATGATGCCGATCAGCGGCACCACGATGGCCAGCTGCGCGGCGATCAGGTAGACGAACAGCAGCATCAGGAAGGTCAGCGGGTTCTTGCGGAACAGCCAGATGCCCTGGCGGAACCAGGTGTAGCCTTCCTTGGCAGGGACTTCCAGTAGTTGCATACGGGTCAGATCCAGGGGAGCGGGGCGCTCTCGGGGTTCGCGGGTTGTGCGTCCAGGCGCCGGCGCAGGATGCGTTCGAAATGGGTCGGATCGTGCGGCTGCAGCATGTCGGCCTCGCGCGGCAGGTAGAAGTCCCACAGTCGCGACACCCAGAAGCGCAGCGCGCCCGCGCGCAGCATGTCCTGCCAGTGCGCGGCCTCGGTCTCGGTCAGCGGCCTGACCGCATGATAAGCCCGCAGCAGGGCCTGCGCGCGCGCCCGGTCGAGTTCGCCGGTGGCCAGGTCGATGCACCAGTCGTTGACGGTGACCGCGACGTCGAATAGCCATTTGTCATGGCCGGCGAAGTAGAAATCGAAGAAGCCGCCCAGCCGGTGGCGGCCGCTGGCGTCTTCCTCGAACAGCGCGTTGTCGCGGAACAGGTCGCAGTGGCACGGGCCTTCGCCCAGGCTGGCGTACGCCGCGCTGGCGAAGAACGCCGCCTGGTGGGCGATTTCCCGCTGCAGCAGCGTGCGCTGGCCGGCATCGAGGAAGGGCAGGATCTCGCGCTCGGTCTGCTGCCACCACGGCAGGCTGCGCAGGTTGGGCTGGCGGCGCGGGTAGTCGGCGCCCGCCAGGTGCATGCGCGCCAGCATGTCGCCGACCTCGGCGCAGTGCTGCGCGTCGGGGGCGAGCTGCGACGCGCCGGGCAGGCGCGTGACGATGGTGGCGGGCTTGCCCTTGAGCGGGCGCAGGATCTCGCCGTCGCGCGCCGGGATCGGCGCGGGCACGCGGATGCCGCGCCCGGCCAGATGCGCCATCAGGTGCAGGTAATAGGGCAGCTGCGCGAACGACAGCCGCTCGAAGATGGTCAGCACGTACTGGCGCGTCTGGCCCTCGTGCTCCATGGTGAGGAAGAAATTGCTGTTCTCGATGCCCGAGGCGATGCCGCGCAGCTCGCGCACTTCGCCAAGGTCGAAATCCAGCAGCCAGCGGGCGATCTCGTCCTGCGAGACCGTGGTGAATACGGCCATACTCGTTGTGTGATGCGAATCGGAAAGCGGCGGGCGCCAGTTCCGGACAAAGTCCGGGCCGCCGCCGCGGCATGACTGCCGGAGGGCCGGCGCGGCCTGGCGCTCAGGCCAGGCCGTGGGCAAGCGGGTTCAGAACTTCAGGTTGACCGACGGCACGCGGTTGACGTCGTGCTCGCGGATCTTGGGCGAGCTGTCTTCCGGCTTGCTCATCTCGTACCTGGTGCCGAAGCCCGACCTGACCTGGATGTCGGTGGCGCGTCCCTTGTCGCGGTACTCGCGCACCTGGGTGCCATCGCGTTCGTTCAGCTGGAAGCTCGGCTGGCGCGGCTGGTTCAGCTGCGACCTGGCGGCCGGGGCGATCGGCTGGTTGTTGATCTGGTTCAGTTCCTGCTGGGTCAGCGCATTGCTTTCTTGCGCGACGGCCCAGCCGGACGCCAGCGCCAGCGCGGCGGCCACTGCCGCGGCCAGGCCGGACACGGGCCGCCTGGCAGGCGAT
>JABFVP010000071.1 GCA_013362725.1 Cupriavidus sp. | reverse complement strand
CTTCAGCCAGAACGGCCCCGGCAGGATCAGCTGGTCATGCAGGGAGGTGGCGTTGTTGACCAGGATATCCAGCCGCCCGGCCTCTTCGCGCACACGGCGGAACAGCGCCGCAACCTGGGCGTCGTCGCCATGGTCGCAGGCGACCGCGATGCCGCGCCCGCCGAGGGCATCGATCTCGCGCGCGGTGGCATGGATGGTGCCCGGCAGCGGCGCGCTGCCCTCTTGTTCGGTGCGGCCGGTGACATACACCGTGGCGCCGGCCGCACCCAGCGCCAGCGCAATGCCGCGGCCGGCGCCACGCGATGCGCCGGTGACCACGGCGACGCGGGCTTGTCCTGATTCCGTCATCTCTGCTCCTCTGTGTAGGGGTCTGTCCCGCGCAGAGGGTGCGGCCAGCGCAGCGCCCGCACATCACTCGTTCGGACTACCCCGAGCCGCGCCCGCGCAGCGGCCGTAAGGGCCGGCGTGGCGATACCGGCTAGTCCGCCAGGACGATGCACCGGGCGCCCGCACGCGAAAGAATCGGTCCCATCGACAGGCTGCAGCCGTGCCGCAGCCGCCCCGTTCGACAACTCACGTCGAACACCCACATCGAACCTGAGGAGACCGGCATGTTGGATATTCGTGCGCTTGGCTACATCGTGGTCGAGTCCACCGACATCGGGCAGTGGCGAGGCTATGCCGAACGAGTGCTCGGCATGGCATGTTCCGGCGCGCCCGGCGGTGCGCTGTACGTGAAGATGGACGAGCGCGACTACCGCTACCTCGTTGTGCCGGGTACGCGCGACCGCTACCTGGCATCGGGCTGGGAACTGGCCGACGAGCCGGCCTACCGACATGCGCTCGAGACGCTGCGCCAGGCCGAGGTCGAAGTCGTGCAGGCCAGCCCCGCCGAGCTGGCGCAGCGCCGCGTACAGGCCATGGCATGGTTCACCGATCCGTCCGGCAACCGCCACGAGATCTCGTGGGGCATGCGCTCCGACTTCCTGCGCTTCGTCTCGCCGGTCGGCGTGCCGCGCTTCATCACCGACCCGATGGGCGCGGGCCATACCGTGCTGCCGGCGCCGGTCTTCGACCGGACCTATGCCTTCCTGCGCGACGTGATGGGCTTCGGCCTGTCCGACATCTACCGCGTGCGCTTCACCAGCGACCCCAACGAGCCGGAAAAGCGCATCCACTTCCTGCATTGCGCCAACGGCCGCCACCACAGCCTGGCGATCTTCGAGATGCCGTCCGAAGCCGGCTGCATCCACGTGATGGCCGAGGTGCCCGATATGGCCGAGGTGGGCCGCGCGCTGGACCGAGTGCAGCAGCACGGCGTGAAGCTGTCGGCCACGCTGGGGCAGCACTGCAATGACCGCATGACTTCCTTCTACATGAAGACCCCCGGCGGCTTCGACCTCGAGTTCGGCCACGGCGGGCTGGTGGTGGACTGGAGCCACCACGCCGCCTACGAGGCCACGCGGGTCAGCCTGTGGGGCCATGACTTCAGCATCGGATACCGCTAAGCGCGGCACAGACCTATGACCAAGACCATCGACAAGACCATGAGCGCGGCCGACGTGGTCGGCCAGCTCGCCGACGGCATGACCATCGGCATCGGCGGCTGGGGCCCGCGCCGCAAGCCCATGGCGCTGGTGCGCGAGATCCTGCGCTCGCCGCTGAAAGACCTGACCGTGGTCGCCTACGGCGGCCCAGAGGTGGGCATGCTGTGCGCCGCCGGCAAGGTGCGCCGGCTGGTGTTCGGCTTTGTCTCGCTCGACGTGATTCCGCTCGAGCCGTACTTCCGCCAGGCGCGCGAACGCGGCCTGCTGGCGGTGACCGAGCTGGACGAAGGCATGCTGCAGCTGGGCCTGCGCGCCGCCGCGGCGCGCCTGCCGTTCCTGCCGACGCGCGCCGCGCTGGGCACCGACGTGCTGGACCGCAACCCGCACCTGAAGACCGTACGTTCGCCTTACGACGATGGCGAGGTGCTGCTGGCGATGCCGGCGATCCCGCTGGATGCGGCGCTGCTGCACGTGAACGAAAGCGATGTGCTGGGCAACACCCGCATCGACGGCCCCGATCCGTTCTTCGACGAGTGGTTCGCGCGCGCCGCGCAGCGCTGCTATGTCAGCTGCGAAACGCTGCACCCGCGCCTGGAAGACACCGAGCTGGCGCGCGCCCGCAACAACCCGTTCGAGCGCGCGCTGGTGACCGGCGTGGTGCACGCGCCGGCCGGAGCCCATCCCACTTCGTGCGCGCCGGCCTATGGCTGGGACCTGCCGGCGCTGAAGTCCTACTGCGCCAGCGCCGACGCGGAAGACGGCTTCCGCGCCTACCGCGACGAGGTGGTGGGCGACAGCGAGGCGCATTACCTGGCGTGCATCGGCGGCCTTGGCCACGTGCACGACCTGCCGCTGCCCGTACTTTGATCCCAAGGAGCGACCGTGAGCGCCACTTATGAATTTACCCGCGCCGAGCTGATGATCGCCGCCGCCGCCCGCGCCTGGCGCGACGACGGCGAGGTGCTGGCCACCGGCATCGGCACCGGCCCGCGCATCGCCGCCGGCCTGGCGCGGCTTGCGCACAACCCCGGCCTGCTGCTGACCGACGGCGAGGCCTACCTGGTGGAAACGCCGGTGCCGCTGGGCCCGCGCGAACCGGATTACCAGGTGCGCGCGAGCGGCTGGATGGGCTATGCGCGCGTGTTCGACTGCCTGTGGGGCGGACGCCGCCATGCGCTGGTGATGCCGACGCAGATCGACCGCTTCGGCCAGGCCAATATCTCGTGCCTGGGCGGCACCCATGCGCAGCCCAAGACCCAGTTGCTGGGCGCGCGCGGCTTCCCGGGCAACAGCATCAATCACGCCAATTCGTACTTTGTGCCGGGACACAGCACGCGCTCGTTTGTCGCCGGCGAAGTCGACATGGTCTGCAGCGTCGGCTACAACCGGGCGCGCCAGATCGAAGGCATGCGCAGCTTCGTCGACCTGCGCGTGATCGTCACCGACCTGTGCGTGATGGATTTCGGCGGAGCCGACCATGCCATCCGCGTGCGCTCGCTGCACCCGGGCATCAGCCTGGAGCAGGTGCAGGCCGCCACTGGCTTTGCGCTGGCCAATACGCCGGGCGAAGCGCTGCCGGAGACGGCGGCACCGACGCCGGAGGAACTGCGGCTGATCGCGCAGCTCGACCCGCACAACCTGCGCGCCGCGATCGTGCGCGGCAATCCTTCCGGACGCGCCTGAGACTGCCATGACATCGTCTGCCAT
>JABFVP010000496.1 GCA_013362725.1 Cupriavidus sp. | reverse complement strand
GGAACGTTGGCCTGACTTCGGCCTGAGCGATCCGGCCCACCGCTTTCCCGCGCCGCCACATCCGCATGGCGGCGCGCGGCACACCGTACACCAGCAACAGGGGAGACAACCCATGAACGCCACGCCCGCAGCGCCACCGGTCCGGCCACCCGGCACCCCCTTCAACTTTGCCGCGCACCTGCTCGAGTGCAATGCCGCGCGCGCCGGCAAAGTGGCCTATGTCGACGACGACGGCCAGCTCACCTATGGCGAACTCGACCGGCGCGTGCGGCGCCTGGCCGCGGCGCTGCTCGGCGCCGGCATCCGCCGCGAAGAGCGCGTGCTGCTGCTGATGCACGACTGCACCGACTGGCCGGTGTGCTTCCTCGGCGCGATGTACGCCGGCATCGTCCCCGTTGCCGTCAACACCCTGCTGACCGCCGACGACTACGCCTACATGCTGCAGCACAGCCGCGCGCAGGCGGTGCTGGTGTCGGCCGCGCTGCTGCCGGTGTTGCAGGACGCGCTGGCGCGACCGGGACATGAAGTGCGGCAGGTGCTGGTATCGCGTGTGCAGGCAGCATTGCCCGACGGCATGGCGACGCTGGAAACTGCCCTGGCCGCGCAGGGACCGCTGCCGGCGCCCGCCGCCACCGGTTGCGACGATCCCGGCTTCTGGCTCTACTCGTCGGGCTCGACCGGCCGGCCCAAGGGCGTGGTGCACAGCCACGGCAACCCGTACTGGACCGCGGCGCTCTACGCCGGGCCGGTGCTCGGCCTGACCGAGCAGGATGTGTGCTTCTCCGCGGCCAAGCTGTATTTCGCCTACGGGCTCGGCAACGGGCTCAGCTTTCCGCTCAGCGTCGGCGCCACGGTGGTGCTGATGGCCGAGCGGCCCACGCCCGATGCCACCTTCCGGCGCTGGCTGCAGCACCGGCCGACGGTGTTCTTCGGCGCGCCGACAGGCTATGCCGGCCTGCTCGCGTCGCCGGCGCTGCCGGCCCGCGCCCAGGTCGCGCTGCGGCTGTGCTCGTCGGCCGGCGAAGCGCTGCCGGCGGACCTCGGCGAGCGTTTTACCGCGCATTTCGGCTGCGAGATCATCGACGGCATTGGCTCGACGGAGATGCTGCATATCTTCCTGTCCAACCGTCCCGGCCAGGTGCGCTACGGCACCACCGGCTGGCCGGTGCCGGGCTACACCATCGAGCTGCGCGACGAGGACGGTCGCCCCGTGCCCGACGGCGAGATCGGCGACCTGTATATCCAGGGCCCCAGCGCCGCGATGATGTACTGGGCCAACCGCGACAAGTCGCGCGAGACCTTCCGCGGCGGCTGGACCAAGAGCGGCGACAAGTACGTGCGCAACGCCGACGGCAGCTACAGCTACGCCGGGCGCAGCGACGACATGCTCAAGGTCAGCGGCATCTATGTGTCGCCGTTCGAGGTCGAGGCCACGCTGGTGCAGCACCCCGCGGTGCTCGAGGCCGCGGTGGTCGGCGTGCCCGACCACCACGGGCTGGTCAAGACCAAGGCCTTCGTGGTGCTGAAGGCCGGCGCGCAGCTGGGCGAGGACGAACTGAAGGCCTTCGTCAAGGAACGGCTGGCCGCCTACAAGTACCCGCGCGCGATCGCCTTCGTCGAGGCGCTGCCCAAGACCGCCACCGGCAAGATCCAGCGCTTCATGCTGCGCGAACGAGAACTGCAGGCCGCCGCAGAGCGTGCCGCCGCGGTGGCGTGAGCGGCAACGCCGCCCTGCCGCCACCCCAACCATCCGGAGACCAACCATGCGTCAGATCGATGTCCACCAGCTGGCCGACACGGCCCGCTTCAACCGCCTCCATGCGCTGATCCTGTTCTGGTGCGCGCTGATCATCATCTTCGACGGCTATGACCTCGCCGTCGCCGGCATCGCGCTGCCGTCGATCATGAAGGAGATGGGCGTGAGCGCCACCAGCGCGGGCTTCATGGTCAGCTCGGCGCTGTTCGGCATGATGTTCGGCGCGATCTTTCTGGGCACCGTGGCCGACCGCATCGGGCGCCGGCGCGCCATCGCCATCTGCATCGCGCTGTTCAGCGTGTTCACCGCGGCGGCGGGCCTGACCAGCGATCCGGTCAGCTTCAGCGTCACGCGCTTCCTGGCAGGGCTGGGCATCGGCGGCGTGATGCCCAACGTGGTGGCGCAGATGACCGAGTACTCGCCGCGCAAGCTGCGCGGCACGCTGGTGACGCTGATGTTCAGCGGCTATTCGGTCGGCGGCATGCTGGCGGCGCTGCTGGGCAAGGGGCTGATCGAAAGCTACGGCTGGCAGTCTGTATTCCTCGCCGCCGGCCTGCCGGTGGTGCTGGTCCCGCTGGTGCTGCGCGCGCTGCCGGAGGCGATGCCCTACCTGATCCGCACCGGCCAGACCGATGCCCTGCAATCCGTGGTATCGCGGCTGGTGCCGTCGCATCGTCCGCAGGCCGGCGACGTGTTTACGCTGGCCGCGGACGACAAGGCCGGCAGCACACCGATCCGCCGCCTGTTCCAGGACGGCCGCGGCATCAGCACGGTGATGTTCTGGGTCGCGTTCTTCATGTGCCTGTTCATGGTGTACGCGCTCAGCTCGTGGCTGGCCAAGCTGATGGCGGGCGCGGGCTACAGCCTGGGCTCGGCGCTGAGCTTCGTGCTGGTGCTGAACTTCGGGGCGATGCTGGGCGCCATCGGCGGCGGATGGCTGGCCGACCGGCTGCCGATCAAGCACGTGCTGATCGGCATGTACGCGCTGGCGGCGGTATCGATCACGCTGCTGGGCTATCCGATGCCGAGCGCCGCGCTGTTCGTGGTGGTGGGACTGGCGGGCGCGTCCACCATCGGCACGCAGATCGTCACCTACGCCTACGCGGGCCAGTTCTACCCGATGGCGGTGCGCGGCACCGGTATCGGCTGGGCCTCGGGCGTGGGCCGCAGCGGCGCCATCCTGGCGCCGATCGTGATTGGCGTGCTGGTGGGGATGTCGTTGCCGCTGCAGCAGAACTTCATGGCGATGGCGATCCCGGCGGTGATCGCGGCGGGTGCCGTATCGATGATCAACCACCGGAGGTCGGCCTCGGCGCAGGCGGAGGTCGCCGCGCCGGTGCGGGCGGCTGTACGGGAGGCCTGAGGGAATTGCTTGTGACTGGAGTCCTTCCGCATGCCCATTGTTTGCTCCCTCTCCCGCGGGCGGGAGAGCAACCGTGTCAAGTCGACACGCGATTTTGCCAAGGCTCCCCGGTCTTCACCATCGCGTTGAGGACCGTCAGCAGCTTGCGCA
>JABFVP010000076.1 GCA_013362725.1 Cupriavidus sp. | reverse complement strand
CAACCTCACGGAATCGGATACGACCACTCTGCTTTAATATCTGAAGCGCTCTCACGGCCAGGCCGACGACAGCGCCCGCAAGAAGATCACACTGACCAAGCGCGAAACCTCCGAGATCCGCCAGTCGGACGCCACCGGCAAGACCCGCACGGTCCAGGTGGAAGTGCGCAAGAAGCGCGTGCTGATCAAGCGCGACGACGCTGCGCCGGAAACGCACGCCGATGGTGCCGAGGCCCAGCCCCAGGTGATCGACGCCGCCGAGGAGGCGCGCCGCGAAGCGGAAGAGCGCCGCCAGGCCGAACAGCTGGCGCGCCAGGAAGCCGAAGCCAAGGCCGCCCGCGAGGCCGCCGAGCGCGAGGAGGCCGAGCGCCGCGCACGCCAGGAGGCACTCGAGGCCGAGCAGCGCCGCCAGGCCGAACTCGCTGCCCGCAAGGCCGAGGAAGAGGCTGCCGCGTCGCGCGCCGTGACCGAAGCCAACGAGGACACCTCGCGCAAGAAGGCCGAGGACGAGAAGGCCCGCGTCGCCGCCGAACGCGCTGAGGCGCAGAAGGCTGCCGACGAGGCCAAGGCTGCCGCCGACAAGGCCCGCGCCGAGCAGGAAGTCGCCGCGCGCAAGCGCCGCGAGGCTGCCGAAGCCGAGGCCCGCGCGATCCAGCAGATGCTGAACGCGCCGGCCCGCGTGCTGAAGGCGCCGTCCGAGCGCAAGGCCGAAGAAAAGAAGGCCGAGCAGACCGGTACGCTGCACAAGCCGGTCAAGCCGGCCGGCACCGAAGCCAAGCCGGGCGAGAAGAAGCCGGTGACCGCCACCGCCACCACCACTACCGACAAGAAGGGCAAGGTCGTCAAGGCCGGCACCTCGTCGACGTGGCAGGACGAAGGCAGCCGCAAGAAGGGCAGCGGCCTGAAGACGCGCGGCGATTCGTCGGGCGGCGTGGGCGGCTGGCGTGGTGGCCCGCGCGGACGTGGCGGCCGTCAGCAGCAGCATGACGACAGCCGCAGCAACTTCCAGGCGCCGACCGAACCGGTGGTGCGCGAAGTGCATGTGCCGGAAACCATCTCGGTGGCCGACCTGGCCCACAAGATGGCGGTGAAGGCATCCGAGGTCATCAAGCAAATGATGAAGCTCGGCCAGATGGTGACGATCAACCAGGTGCTGGACCAGGAAACCGCCATGATCGTGGTGGAAGAAATGGGCCACAAGGCGTACGCCGCCAAGCTGGACGATCCGGAAGCGCTGCTGGTGGTCGACGGCGAAGAGCACGAAGACGCCGAACTGCTGCCGCGTCCGCCGGTGGTGACCGTGATGGGTCACGTCGACCACGGCAAGACCTCGCTGCTGGACTATATCCGCCGCACCAAGGTGGCCGCGGGCGAAGCCGGCGGCATTACGCAGCATATCGGCGCCTACCATGTGGAAACCGACCGCGGCGTGATCACCTTCCTGGATACCCCGGGTCACGAGGCCGTCACGGCCATGCGTGCCCGCGGTGCCAAGGCCACCGACATCGTGATCCTGGTGGTCGCGGCCGACGACGGCGTGATGCCGCAGACCAAGGAAGCGATCGCGCACGCCAAGGCTGCCGGCGTGCCGATCGTGGTGGCGATCAACAAGGTCGACAAGCCCGAAGCCAACCCGGACCGCGTCAAGCAGGAACTGGTGGCCGAGCAGGTGGTGCCGGAAGAATACGGCGGCGATTCGCCGTTCGTGCCGGTGTCCGCCAAGACCGGCGCCGGCATCGAGGACCTGCTGGAGCAGGTGTCGCTGCAGGCCGAAGTGCTGGAACTGAAGGCACCGGTGGACGCCCCGGCCAAGGGCCTGGTGGTCGAAGCCCAGCTCGACAAGGGCAAGGGCCCGATCGCAACCATCCTGGTCAGCAGCGGCACGCTCAAGCGTGGCGATGTGGTGCTGGCTGGCAGCGCCTATGGCCGCGTGCGCGCCATGCTGGACGAGAACGGCAAGGCGACCAAGGAAGCCGGCCCGTCGATCCCGGTGGAAATCCAGGGTCTGTCGGAAGTTCCTGCCGCCGGCGAGGAAGTGCTGGTACTGCCGGACGAGCGCAAGGCGCGCGAAATCGCGCTGTTCCGCCAGGGCAAGTTCCGCGACGTGAAGCTGGCCAAGCAACAGGCCGCCAAGCTCGAGAACATGCTCGAGCAGATGGCCGAAGGCGAGGTCCAGACGCTGCCGCTGATCGTCAAGGCCGACGTGCAGGGTTCGCAGGAAGCGCTGGTGCAGTCGCTGCAGAAGCTGTCGACCGCCGAGGTGCGGGTGCAGATCGTGCACGGCGGCGTGGGTGGCATCTCCGAGTCCGACGTCAACCTGGCGACGGCTTCGAAGGCGGTCATCATCGGCTTCAATGTGCGTGCCGATGCGGGCGCGCGCAAGCTGGCCGAGCACAACGGCATCGATATCCGCTACTACAACATCATTTACGATGCGGTAGACGAGATCAAGGCGGCGATGTCGGGCATGCTGGCGCCCGAGAAGCGCGAAACCACCACCGGCACGGTCGAAGTGCGCCAGGTGTTCCGCGTGCCGAAGGTCGGCGCGGTGGCCGGCTGTATGGTCACCGACGGCGTGGTCAAGCGCAATTCGCTGGTGCGCGTGCTGCGCAACAACGTGGTCATCCACGACGGCGAGCTGGATTCGCTCAAGCGCTTCAAGGACGACGTCAAGGAAGTCAAGCAAGGCTTCGAGTGCGGTCTGTCGATCAAGAACTTCAACGATGTTCAGGAAGGCGACCAGCTCGAGGTGTACGAAATCACAGAGGTGGCGCGCACGCTGTAAGGCGTCGCAAGCAACGGCAGGCTTCGGCCTGCCGTTGTCATCTCGACCAGACTGTATTGCATGGCCAAGAAAGGCAATATCTCCTCCCGCAATCTCCGCATTTCCGACCAGATCCAGAAGGACCTGGCCGAGATGATCCAGCGCGAACTGCGCGACCCGCGCCTCGGCCTGGTCACGCTGCAGTCGGTCACGCTGACGCCCGACTACGCGCACGCCAAGGTCTACTTCACCGTGCTGGGCGCCGACGCGGCGGAAGCCGCCGCCATCCTGAACGAGAAGGCCGGCTACCTGCACTCGCTGCTGTTCAAGCGCCTGCACATTCATACCGTGCCGACGCTGCATTTCCATCACGACACTTCGGTCGAACACGCGATCGAGATGTCCCGGCTGATCAACGAAGCGAACGCCACGCGTTCGAAAGATGAAGACTGATGCCGGGCGCCCGTGCCGGCTGGCATGGGCTTTCCTGGCGCGGTCGCCGCGCGTTGCGCACCCGCCTTCCGCTTGTTTCCCGATGACCGATTCCAACGCCAACCGTCCGCCGCGCCTGCCGCGCCGCGAGGTCCATGGTGTGCTGCTGCTCGACAAGCCGCTGGGGCTGTCGTCCAACGACGCGCTGGTGCGCGCCAAGCGCCTGTTGCGCGCGGCCAAGGCGGGCCATACCGGCACGCTGGATCCGCTCGCCACCGGGCTGCTGCCGCTGTGCTTCGGCGAAGCCACCAAGTTTTCGCAGGACCTGCTGGAAGCGGACAAGACCTATGACGCCGAGGTGCGACTGGGCGCGCGTTCCAGCACGGGCGATGCCGAAGGCGAGTTGCTCGACGTGCGTGCGGTCACCTGCGACCGCGCCGCGGTGGAGCGTGTGCTGGAAAGCTTTGTCGGCGAGATCGAACAGGTGCCGCCGATGCATTCGGCGCTGAAGAAGGACGGCCGTCCGCTGTACGAATACGCGCGCGCCGGCCAGACCGTGGAGCGCGCGGCGCGCCGCGTCACGATCCGTTCGATCGCGCTGCTGGACTGCGCCTTGCCCGAGGTCCCGTCGTTCACGATGCGGGTGACGTGCAGCAAGGGCACCTATATCCGCACGCTGGCCGAGGACATCGGCGAAGCGCTGGATTGCGGCGCGCACCTGACTGGCTTGCGCCGCATCGCCGTGGGCGACCTGACGCTGGACGGCGCGGTGACGCTGGCACAGATCGAGCAGCAAGACGATGTGCAACGTCCGGCGATGCTGGCGCCGGTCGATGCCCTGCTGCAGAAATGCGTGCCGGTGCAGCTGGATGCGGCGGCGGCGGCGCGGTTCCTGCAAGGCCAGCGCATTGCGCAGCGCGACCTGCCGGCCGGCACCGTGCTGGCCGAAGCAAGCCTGGCGCGGGTCTATGCCGGCGAGCCGGCACGATTGCTGGGCGTGGCACGCATGCGCGAGGGCGCGCTGCGTCCGGAGCGGCTGGTCAAGCTGTGAGGCGGCGGGCGCCGGCAAACTCAGGCCACCGCCCAACCGTTCTTACTCCAGCGTGACCTTGGCAGTCTTGATCACGTCCGCCCACATCTTGCGGTCCTGCGCGAGGAACGTGGCAAAGTGCTCGGGCGTATCGCCGACCGGCTCGGAGCCGAATTCGGCCATCTTCTTTTTCACTTCCGGATTTGCCAGCGCCTTGACCAGGGCCTGGTTGTAGCGGGTCACGATCGCCTTTGGCAGATCCTTCGGCCCGAAGATGCCTTGCCAGGTCGGCATGTTGAAGTCCTTCAGGCCGCTCTCGGCCAGCGTCGGTACTTCCGGCAGCAACGGCGAACGCTTGTTGCCCGTGACCGCCAGCGCCTTGACCTTGCCGCTCTTTGCGAGCGCCGCGGCGGTGGTGATGTTATCGACGGTCATGGCGATATGGCCGCCCATCAGGTCGGTGATTACCGGGGTCGCGCCCTTGTACGGCGCATGGACCATGTCGATGCCGAGGCGGTGCAGCATGGTCTCGGCGATCAGGTGGTTCGAGGTGCCGACCCCCGCGGTGCCATAGGTGACCTGCGGCGTCTTTTTGACGTACGCGGCGAAGTCGGCCATGGTCTTGACCGGCAGGGCCGGGTTGACGATCACGACATTGGGCTGCGTCGCCAGCATGGCGATGGGGGTGAAGTCATCCGCCTTGTATGGCGTGCCCTTGGGGTTGAGCACGTGGGTCACCGCCATCGCGCCGGCGGCGCCCATGCCGATGGTGTAGCCGTCGGCCGGCGCCTTGGCCAGCTTGTCCGCGGCGATATTGCCGCCCGCGCCGGGCACGTTTTCCACCACCACCGGCACGCCCAGGCTTTCCGACAGCGGCGCCTGCACCAGCCGCGCCAGCAGGTCGGCCGAACCGCCCGGGGCAAAGCCCACCAGCAGGCGCACCGGCTTTGCCGGCTTCCATTCCTGCGCCTGCGCGGCCGGGGCCATCGCGGCGGCGAGGCCGATCCACATCATGCCGCGTGCCAGCGGCTTCCTCCACTTTGCTACCTTTTCCATGCCTTCCAGCTCCAGCAGTGTCATGGGCAATTTGTCAGCGGGCTTGCCCTTACCCGGAATGCGTTCGCTGCGTGTGCGAATGGCGTGAGCGGCGTATCAGCTCGCCGCGCCGCCTAGTACCTGTCCCAGCAGCCTTGCCACCATGCGGTTCGACAACAGCACCGGCGCCTGCGCATGGCGCGCCACCGTGGCGCGCATGGCTTCGGTGTAGCCCATGCAGTGCATCACCACCAGGTCGCAGCCGCGCAGTTCCGCGCCCGCCTGCGCGAAGCGGCCGGTGTCGGTATCGGCGCTATCGGTGTAAGGCGATGCATGCGTGACGCGCAGCTCGCAGGGCACCGGCTGGATCAGGTGAAAGCCGCTCACCTGCGCCTGCAGCGGAAGCACGATGCCGAGCCGCTTGCAGCCCTGCGCCAGCGCCACCGTCAGGTGGTCCACCACCTGCTGCGGCTCCAGCACCAGCGTTTGCATCGGCGGCAGCGCGGTGCCGGTGCACAACGGCACCAGCGCGTCGAAGCGGCCATCGTCGAGCGACGTCATCAGCCGCGCCAGCATGGCCTCGGCCGCCGGCTTGCCCATCACCGCCTGGGTGCCGTCGCGCAGGCGGCTGGCGAAGCGGTACTCTCCCGCGGCCGGCGCCAGCGCGGCGATCTCGTCGAGACCCAGCGCGTCGAGGATGCCGAATTCTTCGACTTCGGCCGGCAGGCCCAGGTCGGCCATCATCTGCGGCACCACGTCGGTCCGCGGCGACTGCCCGATGGTGACGAAGGCCACGCGCGGCAGGCGAGAGACGGCCGCAGTCATGCTTCGGTCCCGACCGTCTGCAGGTGGGCCAGCGAGCCGTAGCGCCGCTGCAGTTCGGCCCATTCCTCGGCATCGTAAAAGTCGCACTGGCCCTGGCCGAACTGCTTGGCGACCTCGATGCAGAAGCGCGTGGCCACATCGATGTCGAAGGCGTTGGTGACGCCGGTGGCGCATCCCGGCACGGTGGTCTGCGCGGTCAGCGCCACGCCCACCACCGGGGCCGCAGTGACGATGACCGGCTGCATGATCGAATTGACATGCCACAGGCCATTCTCATACGGCGTGATGTCCTGGGTGGTCAGCGGCAGCACCGTCGGCAGTTCGCCGCTGACCCAGCCCATCAGGTCCAGCATCCGCTCCGGCAGGCGCAGCAGCCAACCCTCCTTGGCCACCGGCGTAAGCGCCACGCCGCGGCGGTTGACGAAGCGGTTGCCGCGCGTGGTGTCGACCGACAGGATCGCCGCCATGTCGGGATGGACTTCGTGCGACATCATCGTGCGCATCGCAAACGGCGATTTCATCATCGGCACCGGCTGGTGCGGCCGCGTGGCGGCGTGCGGGCAGATGTGGGTATGGATCCGTACCGGACCGGTGAGCACGTCCCCGCTAGCGGCCATGTCGGCCAGCTTCAGCGCGGTCGCGACGGCGACGATGGCGCCGTCGGCATCCGACACCAGGCCGGTCACGGCCGGGCGAGCGCCCACGCCGCCGAGGCGGCCAACCACGCCCAGCGCGGGCGCATCGGGGTTGCGGCCGGGCAGGGTGCAGGCGAGAAAATCGGTGTAGAGGCCGTTCTCTTCCACGCGTGTCACCGTGACGTCGCCGATGCCGCGAGCGCGCAGCAAAGAAGCGACGGCTGCGCCGTCGACGTTGGCTGCGGACAGCAGTTCGATCGATTCAATTACCTGCTTGATGGACATCTTGCTTGGGATTCCTGGATTTGCTGGATAACGATGCCTCAGACGGCAGCGGCGCAGGCCGGCACGGACAATGCGCCGGGGGCGACGTCCACGATCTGCTGGCCAACGAACCAGCGCGCGCGGTGCGCGCCGCCCATCTCCATGCGATCGCCCGATACGCGCACCCAGTTGCCGTCGGGCAAGCCCAGCACCGCCAGGTTGAAGTAGTGCGGGTTGATCTGGAACGGCACCAGCCCGAGCGCATCAAGGCCGCCAGGGTCGGCGACCGGCATGTCGTTGGTGGTGCGGATGGTCGGGCAGGCGACATTGGTGCCGGCGCTCCAGCCGATATAGCGTGCGGCGCCGGCATCCACCTGGCGCGCGATCGCGGGCAGCAGGCCGCGCTCGCGCAGGCACTGCAGCAGCCGGAAGGTGTTGCCGCCGCCGATGATGATCAGTTCGGCTGCTTCCACTGTCCGCACGCAGTCGGCATCAGGGAGCCGGTGCGGCGAGTGCGCTGCGATACCGGCCGGAGCCAATGCGTCGCGCACCAGCGCTTCATAGCTGTCCCAGTCGCGCGTAACGCCGGCGAACGGGAGGAAGCAGGCACGCGTGCGCCCGCCGGCCAGTTCGCGGATCGCGTCGTGGGCATGGACGAGGTAGCCCGCGTCGCTGGAGGAGTTGCTGAGTAACAGGAGTTCCATGGGTTTGAGCTGCGGGGTGGCTATTGGGCGGCAATCTCGCCGGGATGGAGCCAGAGCGGATCGCCGATTCGCTGTCCGACCGGTGCCACCGCCTGCACCAGCGTCTCGCGCAGCGCGCGTGCCTGGGCCTGGCTGACCTGCATCGCGGTGAAAGACAGGCACAGCCCGCGCACGTCGCCGGAGAGTGGATCGGCCAGCGTGGTGGCAACGGCGCCGATGCCCGGCATGCCTTCGTTGACAGCGATGGCGCTGCGCTCGGCGCGGGCCGTGGCCACGCGCTCGCGCAACTCGGCCACGGTGTCGGGACATCCGGCCGGTGCGTCGGGCAGCTTGCGTGTGCCAGTGGCGCCGTAGCGCGCGCTGAATTCGGTCTCGGGCAGGCGCGACAGCAGTACGCGGCCCATGGCGGTGGTGAAGGCCGGCCGGCGCGCGCCCGGCGGCGACAGCACCTGCACCGGGTTGCTGCCGTTCAGGCGCTGCAGCACCACGGTGTCGGTGCCGTCGAGCATCGACAGGTAAGCGGTGAACCCGGTCGAATCCGACAGCGCGGCAAGGATCTCGCGGCACTGGTCGTCGAAGGGGTGCGCCTGCGTGGCAGCCTGCGCCGCGCGGATCACCAGTGTGCCGGGGCGATAGCGCCGTGTAGCCGGCTGCAGCTCCAGCAGCCGGTAGCGCACCATCTGGGCGAGCAGGCGCGAGGCCGAGCTCTTGGCCAGTCCCAGTTCTTCCAGCACATCGTTGAACGTGATCTCGTGGCGGCCGTGCCCGAACAGCTCCAGTACGCTCTCCACGCCGTCAAGAATGCTCACTTCGCCTCTCCACCTGCGTCCATTATTTGGTTCCGTTTTTCGGAACATAAGTTCCATAATTCGGTTGGCAAATCATAGGGCGATGGGGGGCGGAACACAAGAGGAAATTTCCCTTGCCGGAGGCCGGCAAAAAAAATGGCCCCGAACCGGGGCCATTCCATGCATCGCAGAACCGCGCGCTCAATGCGCCGCCATCGCATCCGCCGAGCCGCCAGCGCCGCCCTTGGCCGGCCGCGTCAGCCAGACAAAGCCGATCAGCACGAAGAACAGCACGCCCGAGATCCAGAAGATGTCGTTGGCGCCAAGCATGGCTGCCTGCTGGGTGATATTGCGCTCGATCACGCCGACCGCCTGCGCCTGGCTCATGCCCATCTGCATCAGGTGGTTGAGCTGGTCGTGGTAAACCGGGTTGTACGGGTTGACCTGTTCGACCAGTTGCGCATGATGCAGCGCCGAGCGGTTCTCCCAGACGGTGGTCGAGATCGACGCGCCGATGCCGCCGAAGGTAATCCGCACGAAGTTCGACAGGCCCGACGCGGCCGGGATCTTCTCCGGCGGCTGGCCCGACAGGATGATCGAGGTCAGCGGGATGAAGAACATCGCCATGGCCGCGCCCTGGATCAGCGTGGGCACCATCAGCGTCCAGGTATCGACCTGCGTGGTGAAGCCCGCGCGCATCAGGCTGACGATGCCGAAGGTGATGAAGGCCGCGGTCGCCACCCAGCGCGCATCCATCTTCGGCAGGTTGCGCCCGATCACCGGCGACAGCAGGATCGCGAAGATGCCGACCGGCGCCATCACGATGCCCGCGTCGGTCGCGGTATAGCCGACGATGGTCTGCAGCCACAGCGGCAGGATCACCAGGTTGCCGAAGAACAGCCCGTAGGCGACCGAGATCGCGACCACGCCGGAACTGAAGTTGCGGCCCTTGAACAGGCTGATGTCGACGATGGGATGCTTCTCATAGGTCTCCCACGCCAGGAAGAACAGGAAACCGACGATCGCCACCAGCGTCAGCACCACGATCTCGGTTGAGTGGAACCAGTCCAGCTCCTTGCCCTTGTCCAGCATCAGCTGCATCGAGCCGACCCAGATCACCAGCAGCGCCAGCCCGATGCGGTCGATCGGCAGGATCTTGGTGGGCGTTTCGCGGTCCTTGTAGATGGCCCAGGTGGCATAGGCGGTCAGGATGCCCACCGGCACGTTGATGTAGAAGATCCACGGCCAGGTCATGTTGTCCGAGATCCAGCCGCCCAGCAGCGGGCCCATGATCGGAGCCACCAGCGTGGTCATGCCCCATAGCGCCAGCGCCATGGTGCTCTTCGCGGGCGGATAACTCGCCAGCAGCAGCGATTGCGACAGCGGTATCATCGGCCCGGCGACCGCGCCCTGCAGCACGCGCGCGGCCAGCAGCGTCTCCAGGTTGGGGGCGACGCCGCACAGCCACGACGCCAGCACGAACAGCAGGATCGAGGTGATGAACAGGCGCACCGCGCCAAAGCGCGTGGTCAGCCAGCCGGTCAGCGGCACCGAGATTGCATTGGCCACCGCGAACGAGGTAATGACCCAGGTGCCCTGGTTGGGCGCCACGCCCAGGTCGCCCGAGATCGCCGGGATCGACACGTTGGCGATCGACGAGTCCAGCACGTTCATGAACGTGGCCAGCGACAGCGCGATGGTGCCGAGCACCAGCTTGCCGCCGGTCAGCGGCTGCGGTTGCTGTGGCAGGGTCCGCGCCGGCGCGGCGCCGGCGCCGGGCGCGGCCGGTGCCGCGGAGGGGGAGGTTGCCATGATCAGGTGTTGGCCGGCTTGGCGTTGGCGGCGCTGGCCGAGGACAGGCCGGTGCCGCGGCCGCCGTTGTTGGCGGCGATGATGCGCGCGATCAGCTGGTCGGCATCCTGCGCCACCTTGTCATAGACGTCGGTCTGCATCGGCCGGGCGGTCGCGGCGGCGGCCATGGCGGCGCCTTCCTCGCGGCGCACGTCGACCTTGACCGTCATCGACAGGCCCACGCGCAGCGGATGGTCCTTGAGCTGCTGCGGATCCAGCGCGATGCGCACCGGCAGGCGCTGCACCACCTTGATCCAGTTGCCGGTGGCGTTCTGCGCCGGCAGCAGCGAGAACGCCGAGCCGGTGCCGGCCGAGAAGCCCGCGACCTTGCCGCGGTATTCGACCTTGGAGCCATAGACGTCGGCTTCCAGCGTCACCGGCTGGCCGATGCGCATATGCGTGATCTGCACTTCCTTGAAGTTGGCGTCGACCCAGACCTGGTCCAGCGGCACCACCGCCATCAGCGGCGCGCCCGCGGCCACGCGCTGGCCGACCTGCACCGAGCGCTTGGCGACGTAACCGGTCACCGGCGCCGGCAGCGCCGAGCGCGCGAACGACAGGTAGGCCGAGCGCAGGTTGGCGGCGGCGCGCTGCACGTTGGGGTGGTTCTCGACCGTGGTCTGGTCGGTCAGCACCTTGTTCGATGCCAGCTGCTCGCGCGCGGCCAGAAGCGCCGACTCGGCGCCCTTGAGCGCGGCTTGCGCGTGCGAAATCTCTTCATTCGATACCGCGCCCGAGCCGGCGATGGCCTGGCGCCGGCGCAGGTCGTCGCGGGCCTTGGCCACGTCGGCCTCGCGCAGTGCCACGTTGGCGGCGAGCGAGCCGTTATTGACGTACAGCGTGCGCACTTCGCGCACGGCCTGGGCCAGCTGGGCCTCGGCCTGTTCCAGCGCCACCTGCGTGTCGGCGCGGTCGAGCTGGATCAGCGGCTGGCCGGCGGTGACCAGTTGGGTATCGTCGGCGGCGATGGACACTACCGTGCCGCCCACCAGCGGCGTGACCTGGACCACGTTGCCGGCGACATAGGCATCGTCGGTGCTTTCGAAATGGCGGGCATACAGCCCCCAGTACACGCCGTAGCCAATGCCGGCGACCACGATCGCCGCGGTCAGCGACAGCAGCATGCGCTTGCGCTTGCCGTTGGGAGGGGTGGCCGCGGCTTGCTGGGGAGTGTGGGTGGCGGCCGCTTGCTGGTTGTTGCTCATGATGTCTTCTGGATAATCTTGTCTGCGATCACCGGGTGCGCGGATCAGCCGCGGGCGCCCGACTGGGGGTTGACCGGTTGTTGCGCCTGGCCGTGGGCGACGCTCTCGTGGCCTTCGGCCGGCTCCTGGTAGCCGCCGCCGAGCGCCTTCATCAGGCCCATTTGCAGGTCCAGCCGCCGCGCCTGCAGGTCGGTCGCCAGGCGGCGCTGCTGCAGCACATTGCTTTCCGCGTTGAGCACGGTCAGCTGCGTGCCCAGCCCGGCCTTGTAGCGCGTGGTGGCCAGCGCGTAGGCGTGCTCGGCCAGGTCCAGCGCTTCGCGCTGGGTCTGGATCTGCTTGTCGACGCTGCGGATGCTGGTCATGGTGTCGGCGGTCTCGCGCAGCGCATCGACCAGCGCCTGGTTGTAGTTGGACACGGCTATGTCGTAGCCGTCGTACTAGCCTTTCAGGTTG
>JABFVP010000368.1 GCA_013362725.1 Cupriavidus sp. | reverse complement strand
AACAGCTTTGTCACGACGATGCGCTAAACGTTCCCGCGTTCCCTCGTAAGGCCTTGAACGGCAAAGGAAAATCGCCCCGGCACGTGACGGAAAAGAGGCAATACCCCTGCTCTTCCCTCAGGTATTCCCTGATCCCAGCGCTTAGCGGTGCTGGAAATTCGGGCTGCGTTTCTCGACAAAGGCGGCCATGCCTTCCTTCTGGTCTTCGGTGGCGAAGGTGGCGTGGAACAGGCGGCGCTCGAAGTGAACGCCCTCTGCCAGCGTGGTCTCGTAGGCGGCGTTGACCGATTCCTTGATCATCATGACCACCGGCAGCGAGAACCCCGCGATGGTCTCGGCCGCCGCCAGCACTTCGTCCAGCAGCTTGTCGGCCGGCACCACGCGCGACACCAGGCCGGAGCGCTCGGCTTCGGCGGCGTCCATCATGCGCGAGGTCAGGCACAGGTCCATCGCCTTGGCCTTGGACACCGCGCGCGGCAGGCGCTGGGTACCGCCCGCGCCAGGCATGGTGCCGAGCTTGACCTCGGGCTGGCCGAATTTGGCCGAGTCCGCCGCGATGATGATGTCGCACATCATCGCCAGTTCGCAGCCGCCGCCCAGCGCATAGCCGGCTACGCCGGCGATCACAGGCTTGCGGATCTTGCGGATGGTTTCCCAGTTGCGGGTGATGTAGTCGCCCTTGTAGACGTCCATGAAGGAATACTTGGCCATCATGCCGATATCGGCACCGGCGGCGAAGGCGCGCTCGCTGCCGGTGATGACGATGGCGCCGATACCTTCATCCTGGTCGAACGCGGTCAGCGCGGCGCCCAGTTCATCCATCAGCGCGTCATTGAGCGCATTCAGGGCCTTCGGGCGGTTCAGCGTGACCAGGCCAACGCGGCCGCGGGTCTCGACCAGGATGTTTTCGTACGGCATGTCTTCTCCTATCTCTGTGTGGTCAGGCGGATGGCTTGTCGCCACCGGCTGCGGGCTATTCTGCCATCGGTTGCGGCGTGACGGCGCCGGCTAGAGCATGTGTGCCAGGAATTCGCGGGTGCGCGCGTGGGCCGGCGCGCCGAACACCTCGCCCGGCGCACCTTCCTCGAGAATCCGGCCCTCGTCCATGAACACGACGTGGTTTGCCACTTCCCGCGCAAACCCCATTTCATGGGTGACGACGAGCATGGTCATATGCTCCTCCGCCAGCTGGCGCATGGTGCGCAGCACCTCGCCGGTCAGCTCCGGATCCAGCGCCGAAGTCGGCTCGTCGAACAGCATGATGTCCGGTTCCATCGCCAGCGCGCGCGCAATCGCCACGCGCTGCTTCTGGCCGCCGGACAGCCGCGCCGGATAGCTGTCGCGCTTGGCCAGCAGGCCGACCTTGCGCAGCAGTTCCTCGGCCTTGGGGATCACCGCATCGCGCCGCAGCCCCTTGACCGTCACCGGCGCCTCGATGATGTTCTGCAGCACCGTCATGTGCGGGAACAGGTTGAACGACTGGAACACCATGCCCATCTTCCGGCAGATGCGGCGCACGTCCGCGTCCGCCACATAGCGGGCGGCGCCGTCGGGGCCGGCGGCGGCCAGCGTCTCGCCCTCGATATGCAGAGTGCCG
This sequence comes from Cupriavidus sp., assembly GCA_013362725.1. Taxonomy (GTDB): domain Bacteria; phylum Pseudomonadota; class Gammaproteobacteria; order Burkholderiales; family Burkholderiaceae; genus Cupriavidus. The sequence goes on along the minus strand of JABFVP010000368.1, from coordinate 1,689 downwards.
CGGTCGATCACCTCGAGATGGTTGAGGCAGCGCAGCAAGGTGCTCTTGCCCGAACCCGACGGGCCGATCACCGCGGTGACATCGCCCTTGCGCAAGGTCAGCGAAACGCCGCGCAAGACCTGCAGCGGCCCGAACGACTTGAAGATGTCCCGTGCCGCAATCATGACGCCGGGCGCATCGTGGGAAGGGGCGCCGTTCGGGCTAGTCATCATGTTTGGCATAGCGTTGTTCGAGATTCTGGAAGAACCAGGTCAGAATCAGCGTCATCACCAGATAAAACAGCGCGGCGACGAGGAAAGGCGTGGTGGTGAAATCGCGCTGGACGATGCCGCGCGCGGTGCGCAGGATGTCGTTGAGCGCGAGCACGTAGATCAGTGAGGTGTCCTTGATCAGCGTAATGGTTTCATTGCTGACCGGCGGCAGCACGCGGCTGACCATCTGCGGCAGCACGACGCGCCGCATGGTCTGGAAATAAGTCATGCCCAGCGCCTTGCTGGCCTCGTACTGGCCGCGGTCGACGGACTTGATGCCGGCGCGGAAGATCTCCGCGAAGTACGCGGCGTAGTTGAGCGCGAAGGCCACCACGGCCGCGGGAAAATCAGGCAGCCGCACGCCGATGACCGGAACGAACGGCAGCGCGAAATAGATAAACAGCATCTACAGCATCAGCGGCGTGCCGCGCATCAGCCAGATATAGCCGTTGACCAGGCCGCTCAGCAGCGGCCATGACGAAATGCGCGCCAGTGCCAGCGCAAGCCCGAACGGCACCGACAGGGCGAGCGTGATGGCGAATAGCGTCAGCGTGACTTTGGCACCCTGCGCCAGTGGCAGCAGAAGAGATAAGACGTAATCCATGCTCGCGCGTACAGAAGGAGGTGAGGCCTCCGGAAAGCCCGGCGAACGGGTCCGGAGTTGGCGTGCCCCTCGCGTGAAGCGCGAGGGGCCGAGGGGCATTGCGCCGGGCCTGGATTACTTGGTGATGTCGGCGCCGAACCACTGGGTGGCGATACGCGCCGCGGTGCCGTCCTGCTTCATCGATGCCAGGGTCTGGTCGAGCTTGCCGAGCAGGTCGGCGTCATCCTTGCGCACGCCGACGCCGTAGTCCTCGGTGCCGAAGTTCTCTTCCAGCACGCGGTATTCGCCGGCGCGCTTGCTGATCAGGTAGCGGCCCACCACTTCATCCACTACGATCGCGTCGAGGCGGCCCGCCGACAGGTCCATCAGCGCCGTCACGTTGTCGCCGAAGGTCTTCAGTTCCTTCAGGCTGGCGGCAACCTGGCTTTCCTTCTTGATCGCATCCACGGCGCTGCTGCCGTCCTGCGCGCCGACGGTGCGGCCGGCGAGGTCAGCCTTGGCCTTCACCGGCGACTGGGCGCCGACGATCACGATCTGGTGATTGGTCATGTAGGGCGCGGTAAAGCTGATGTTCTGCTTGCGCTCTTCGGTGATGGTCAGCCCGTTCCACAGGACGTCGACGCGCTTGCCGTTCAGCTCCGCCTCCTTGGCGCTCCAGTCGATCGGCTTGAACTCGACCGTCATGCCGAGACGGCGGCTGGCCTCCTTGGCCATATCGATATCGAAGCCGACCAGCTCGTTGTTGGCATCGCGGAAACCCATCGGCGGGAAATTGTCGTCCAGGCCCACGATGATCCTGGCGGCGGTATCCGTGCCGGCAGCCGGCGCGGGGGC
>JABFVP010000417.1 GCA_013362725.1 Cupriavidus sp. | reverse complement strand
GCGGCGCAGCTGAGCGAGGGCCTGCCCGAGCTGATCGACCGGCTCACGCCGCATGGCCATCTGCCGGCGCAGGAATAAGCGCCGCACCTGACCCTGACAAGCAAAAAGCCCGCATCAGCGGGCTTTTTACCTGGTATGCCTTGGAACGGCTGCTGGCGCGGTCAGGCGAACGAATAGAACACGCGGAACTGCACCTTGCGCTCGCCCCAGAACTCGGCGGCGTCGCGGAACACGTCGAGCAGCACTTCGCGCGCTTCCTTGTCGAACTTCTGCGCGATCGGCAGGCCCTCCAGCACGATCACGAAACCCGGCTGCGGGCCGGCCTTGTAGATCATGTCGGTCAGGCAGTCGGCCAGTGCATCGAAATTCTTGCCGAAATGCTTGGGGAAGGTGAACGAGGTGGCGATGGTTTCCAGGATCTCCGCCTTGCTCGCGCAATGCGCGCAATTGGCATAGAGGAAATGCTGGCCGAGATCGGCCGCGGCCTGGGCCAGTTCCGGCACCCGGAAAGCGCGGATCGACTGGACGATGTTCGGACGCACCGTCTTGAACAGGTTCATGGCCCCCTCGCTGGTGCCGTCGTTCCAACCGGGACCGGCGGGTATGGCCACGGGCGCGGTCGCGGGCGGGAGTTTTTGCATGAGCTCCTGGCTCGGCATCATCAGCACGTTGTCGTAAAGGTTCTGGGCCTGCTGCTGAGCCCGCTGCCAGCCATCTCCGGCGCCGCGCTCTTCGCGGGCGGCAAGGGCGTCGCCCAGTCCGAAAATGTCAGTCATCATTTGAGTATCCGTTTGAAGCTGTTGTAGTGGTCTTCCGTGTAGTAACAATCGTTGGCAGCGCGCTGTTCCCCGCCGCAGACGATCCGCTTGGCTCCCCGGTTCCGGCTCCTGGCGCTCTTGACCGTGTATTCGCGGTAATAACCGCGTTCTTTTGGCGGCAGGATGCGTTCGTAGTTGCCGAATCGCGAGCCGTCCTTGTCATACGGGAACGGGCCGCCGGCTTCGATGCGCTCCAGGGTCTGCCGCGCTTCGTTGGGCAACTGCTGCACTGCAATGGTTCCCAGCCCTTCGGTCTGCGCCTGGCGCGCCAGCGTCGGCTGCGCCAGGGCCAGCACCAGCGCCGCGCCGGTCAGGGACCGGGCCAGCATGCGCGTTGCGAGCCGCATCGGAGAAACTTGGAAACCCACGTTGCTTGTCTTGGTTGAACCGGAAATCGAGCCTGCCGCTGGTTGGGTAGACGATCTGTCCGGGCCACCCTGGCCTGCCCCTCTGCGCTGCGTGAAGCGTCGCGCGAGGAATGCCGGCCGCACCGGGGCGCTCATGGCGAGCGCCTGTATCAAAGGCGTAAGGTTACGCGCATGCACGCAATTAATCAATCCCGCCCCTGTTGCAGCGCAATTTCTTCAATTGTTTCAATATGTTAAGCGTATGTGTGCGCATACTAACCACGGTCACGGGGCGATAAAAAAAGCCGGGCGAACCCGGCTTTTCGTCACTTTGGCCCGCTTCGGGCCAAGGCAATCGGCTTAGCGCTTGGCGGCAGCGTCGACCACCACCAGCGACGTCATGTTGACGATGCGGCGCACCGTGGCGGACGGGGTCAGGATGTGCACCGGCGCCTTCACGCCCAGCAGGATGGGCCCGATCGCGACGTTGTTGCCCGCGGCAACCTTGAGCAGGTTGTACGAGATATTGGCCGCGTCGATATTCGGGCACACCAGCAGGTTGGCTTCGCCCTTGAGCGTGCCGTCCGGCACCAGCTGGTCGCGCAGCTTCTGGTCGAGCGCGCAGTCGCCGTGCATCTCGCCGTCGATCTCGAGCTCGGGCGCCTGCTCTCGCAGGATCGCCAGGGTTTCGCGCATCTTGCGCGCCGACGGCGCCTCGGACGAGCCGAAGTTCGAATGCGACAGCAGGCCGACCTTGGGTTCGATGCCGAAGCGCTTCAGCTCTTCGGCGGCCATCAGCGTGATCGCGGCCAGTTCCTCGGCGCTCGGGTCGACGTTGACGTGGGTGTCGACCAGGAAGATCTGGCGGCCCGGCAGCACCAGGCCGTTCATCGCCGCATAGACCTTGTTGGTGCCGCCCAGCACCTGGTCGATATAGCGCAGGTGCGCCGCGGTGTTGCTGACGGTGCCGCAGATCATGCCGTCGGCCTCGCCCTTGTGCACCAGCATCGCGCCGATCAGCGTGGTGCGGCGGCGCATTTCGAGCTTGGCGTACTGCGGCGTGATGCCCTGCCGGGCCATCATGCGGTAGTAGGCGTCGGAATAATCGCGGAAGCGCTCGTCGTGTTCCGGGTTGACCACGGTGAAGTCGACGCCGGCGCGCAGGCGCAGGCCGAAGCGCTCGATGCGATGCTGCAGCACGGCGGGGCGGCCGATCAGGATCGGGTTGGCCAGCTTTTCGTCGACGATCACCTGCACCGCGCGCAGCACGCGCTCTTCCTCGCCCTCGGCGAAGACGATGCGCTTCTTGTCCATCTCGACCTTGCGCGCGGCGGCGTAGATCGGCTTCATCACCGTGCCCGAGTGGTACACGAACTGCTGCAGCTGCAGGCGGTACGCGTCCATGTCCTCGATCGGGCGTGCGGCCACGCCGGACTTCATCGCGGCCTCGGCCACGGCCGGCGCCACCTTGACGATCAGGCGCGGGTCGAACGGCTTCGGAATCAGGTATTCGGGACCGAACGACAGGTCCTGGATGCCATAGGCGGTGGCGACGATGTCGCTCTGCTCCTGGCGTGCCAGTTCGGCCAGCGCATTGGCGGCGGCGATCTCCATCTCGCGCGTGATGGTGGTGGCGCCGCAGTCCAGCGCCCCGCGGAAGATGAACGGGAAGCACAGGACGTTGTTGACCTGGTTCGGATAGTCGGTACGGCCGGTGGCCATCACCGCGTCCGGACGCACTTCCTTGACCAGCTCCGGCGCGATTTCCGGATTCGGGTTGGCCAGCGCCAGCACCAGCGGCTTGTCGGCCATGCGCTGGACCATGTCCTGCTTCAGCACGCCCGCCGCGGACAGGCCCAGGAAGATGTCGGCGCCGTCGATCACCTCGCCCAGCTTGCGCTTGTCGGTCTTTTGCGAGAAGCGAGCCTTTTCCGGGTCCATCAGTTCGGTACGGCCCTCATAGACCACGCCGGCGAGGTCCGTCACCCAGATATTCTCGATCGGCAGGCCGATGTCGACCAGCAGGTCGAGGCAGGCCAGCGCGGCCGCGCCGGCGCCCGTGGCCACCAGCTTGACCTTGGCGATATCCTTGCCGACCACCTTCAGGCCGTTGATGATGGCC
>JABFVP010000593.1 GCA_013362725.1 Cupriavidus sp. | reverse complement strand
GTTGGTGGCCAGCACCAGCGCCAGCCACGAGAACAGCGTGGCCATCAGCATGCCGGCCAGCGCGCCGGCGGCAAAGCCGAGCAGCGGCGACTGGGTCTGGTAGCCGACCATGAAGCCGGCCACCGCGGCGACCAGCATCATGCCTTCGGCGCCCAGGTTGAGCACGCCCGAGCGTTCGTTGATCAGCAGGCCCAGCGCCGCCAGCAGCAGCGGCGTGCCGGCGTTGATGGCGGTGGCGATGAGGGGGGCGAGTTGTTCCATGTTCTTGTGCTCGGCTCAGGCCGTGGTGGCGCGCCAGCGCAGGCGGTTGTCGATCAGCGTGTCGCACGCCAGCAGGAAGAACAGCAGCATGCCCTGGAACACCCAGCCGATGGCCGAAGGCAGGCCCAGCCGGGACTGCGCCATCTCGCCGCCGATATAGAACAGCGACATCATGATGCCGCCGAACACGGTGCCGACCGGATGCAGCCGGCCGATAAAGGCGACGATGATGGCGGTAAAGCCATAGCCCGGCGAGATCGACGGCAACAGCTGCCCGATCGGGCCGACCACTTCGAAGGCGCCCGCCAGCCCCGCGGTCGCGCCCGAGATCAGCAGCGCGCTCCATAGCGCGCTGCGCGCCGAGAAGCCCGCATAGCGCGCCGCCGCCGGCGCGGTGCCTCCCACCTGCAGCCGGTAGCCGGCGAAGCTGCGGAACACGAACACCGTCATCACCGCCACCAGCACCAGCATCACCACAAAGCCGGCGTGCAGCCGCGAGCCCGACATCAGGTTGGGCAGCAGGTACTCGGACGAGAACACCTTCGATTGCGGGAAGTTCATGCCGTTGGGATCCTTCAGCGGCCCGTTGACCACCCACAGCAGCAGCTGCTGCGCGATATAGGTCAGCATCAGCGAGACCAGGATCTCATTGGCGTTGAAGCGGTCCTTCAGCAGCGCGGTGAGCGAGGCCCAGGCCATGCCGCCGAGGATGCCGGCGAGCGACGCCAGCACCAGCACCACGGTGCCATTGACTGCCTGGCCCGGCACATCGAAATAAAGCACGGTGGCGCCGGCGCAGATGCCGCCGGCAATCAGCTGGCCGTCGGCGCCGATATTCCACACATTGGCGCGGTAGCACACCGACAGGCCCAGCGCGCACAGCACCAGCGGCACGGTTTTGAGCAGCACCTCGCCGATCGCGCGCTGGTCGCGCAGCGGATCGGCCAGGAACACCTTGAGCGCGGCCACGGGATCCTTGCCGAGCGCCAGGAACAGCAGCGCCCCGAACAGCAGCGTCAGCGCCAGCGCCAGCACCGGCGAGGCGTAGGCCATTGCGCGCGAGGGCACGCCGCGCGGCGCCAGGGTGAAGGGGGAACTTGGCAAGAGGGTGCGCACATCAGCCATGGCTTGCCTCCTCCGCGCCGGCATGGGCGCGGGCAGGGCCGCCTTCCCACAGCCCGCTCATCCACAGCCCGACCTGCTCGCGCGTGGCGGTCTCGGTCGCCAGCGACGGCGACAGCCGGCCCTTGGCGATCACGTGCAGCCGGTCGCAGATCGCGAACAGCTCGTCAAGCTCTTCCGACACCACCAGGATGGCGCAGCCGGTGGCCTTCAGCGCCAGGATCTCGTTGTGGATCTGCGCCGCGGCGCCCACGTCCACGCCCCAGGTCGGTTGCGCCACGATCAGTACCTTCGGGCCGCTTTCGATCTCGCGGCCGACAATGAATTTCTGCAGGTTGCCGCCCGACAGGCTGCGCGCCAGCGCGTGGGGGCCGCTGGCCTTGACGCGGAAGCGGTTGATCACGGCCGAGGCCAGCCCGCTGGCGGCGCCCGGCGAGATCATGCCTCGCCTGACATAAGGCGGCGCCTGGTGCGACAACAGGATATTGGTGGCCAGGCTCATGCCCGGCACCGCGCCGCGGCCCAGCCGCTCTTCCGGCACGAAGGCCAGTCCGGCGCGGCGGCGCTGGCGCGCATCGAGGCGGCCCGCGGGCTTGCCATCGAGCTGCACCGAGGTGGCGTCGGCGCGCCTGTCCTCGCCGGACAGCGCGGCCAACAACTCTTGCTGGCCGTTGCCCGAGACCCCGGCGATGCCGACGATCTCGCCAGCGTGGACATCGAGCGAGACCTGGCTCAGCTCGGTCGCGAACGCGTGCGCGCGCGGCAGCGACAGGCCCTGCACGCTGAGCCGCACCGGGCCGCGTTGCGCGGCCACGCGGGCCTCGCGCGGCGGCTCGCCGCCGATCATCAGGCGCGACAGCGACGCCGCGGTTTCCTGGCGCGGATCGCATACACCGGTGACCTTGCCCATGCGCATCACGGTGGCGTGATGGCACAGCGCGCGGATCTCGTCGAGCTTGTGGCTGATGTAGAGGATGCTGGTGCCTTCGGCGGCCAGCTGGCGCAGCGTGACGAACAGCGTTTCCACCGCCTGCGGCGTCAGCACCGAGGTGGGCTCATCCAGGATCAGCAGCTGCGGGCTGGCCAGCAGCGCGCGCACGATTTCGACGCGCTGGCGCTCGCCCACCGACAGCGTATGCACATGGCGGTTCGGCTCCAGCGGCAGGCCGTAGCGCTCGGCGGTAGCGCGGATGCGCTCGGACAGCTGCTTCATGTTGCCCTGCTGTGCGGCCGGCAGGCCCAGCGCGATGTTCTCCGCCACGGTGAGCGTGTCGAACAGCGAGAAATGCTGGAACACCATGGCGATGCCCAGGTTGCGGGCGTCGTGCGGGCTGCCGATGGTGACTGGCGCCCCGTTGAAGTGCATCTCGCCGGCATCCGGACGGACCGCGCCGAAAATGATCTTCATCAGGGTGGACTTGCCGGCGCCGTTTTCACCAAGCACGGCATGGATCTCGCCGGGTGCGACGCTCAGGCTGACGTCGTCGTTGGCGACGACGCCCGGATAACGCTTGCTGATATGGGCCAGCGCCAGCCGGGGAGGGAGTTGTGGTGTCACTGAGGCGGCTCGGGTTGTTGTTGTGGCAGCAACGTGGATGCGTCAAAGCGCGGCAGTGCGTGGCGCAGCATCGCCGCGACGCATTGCAGCATTCATCATGGGGTCGTGATGCCGGATATTGGTGACGAATTATATAAGTGCGCGGGGTCCGGAAGGCCCGGATCGGGCCGGTGTCCAGTCCGTGCAACGGTTGGCGGGTGGTTGCAAGTCGCATGCCGGCTGCAGCATGAAAAAAAGCCGCCGCCTCTGGTGAGGCGGCGGCTTTGGGTCGGTCTTGAGACGACGCAGTACCTGCGAGGGTTTTCTCCCCTCTCCCATTTATGGGAGAGGGGCGGGGGAGAGGGCAGGAGTTTCCACGAAG
>JABFVP010000422.1 GCA_013362725.1 Cupriavidus sp. | reverse complement strand
TGCCGGCGGACGCGTCATTCGGGCTGCTTGACCTCGCCGATCTTCTCGAAGGTCCTGGGGTTGAAGAAGGCTTCGGTGCGCTTGCCGCCGGCATCGAAGCCGTAGACCTCGTAGCAGCCGTTGAAGTTCTTCACCTGGCGGACCTTCCAGCCCTCGGCGACGAGCTTCTTCTGCAGATCCATCTGCGGCTTCATCTCTTCCTTGGGCACGGGCTCGCAGCGCACGGCGTCATGGTCGACGTACTGGGCTGCGGCAGGCATCGAAGCGGCGGCGATCGCGAGCGCCGCGATCGACGCCAGGAGAAGGAAAGGACGTTGAATCATGAAGGTGCCTCTTGTTGCGGCAGGAAGCGCTGCGCCGGCGTTCAGACGTCGAGCCACATGCGCAGCAGGTTGTGATAGGTGCTGGTCAGCCCGATGACGCCCGGATCGGTCTCGCCGAACCGGCTGCGCAGGTGGCGCAGGTGGTTGTCCATGTCGAAGAGCAGGCGGCGCTGCTCGTCGCTGCGCACCATGCTCTGGATCCAGAAATAGCTGGCCACGCGCGCGCCGCGCGTGACCGGCTCCACGCGGTGCACGCTGGTGCCTGGGTAGAGCACCAGGTCGCCCGCGGCGAACTTGATGCGGTGCTCGCCGTAGGTGTCCTCGATCACCAGCTCGCCGCCCTCGTAGTCCGACGGGTCGCTGAGGAAGAGGGTGCACGACACGTCGGTGCGCACGCGGCCGGCGCCGTTGCGCAGGTAGCGCACCGCGCTGTCCACGTGATTGCCGAAGGCATTGGCCGCGCCGCCGTAGCGGTTGAACAGCGGCGGCGAGATCTGCTTGGGGAGGGCCGCCGAGAAGAAGGTCTGGTGACGCTCCAGCCCGCGCAGCAGCAGCTGCTGCACACCCCGGGTCTCGTCGCAGTCCTCGCGCAGCTGCTCGTTGTTCTTGGCCTGGGCCGACTGCGAGCCGGCGGTGAGCCGGCCGTCTTCCCAGGGCGCCTTGGCGAGGATCGCGTTGGCCTCCTTCACCTCCTGCGGCGTCAGCACGCCTTGAACACGCAAAAGCATCGCGGACTCCTTCTGTCTTGCCGGTTCAGCCGATCAGAAGCGTACCCCGACCGTGGCCATGTACGTGCGCTGCTGGCCCGCGATCACGAAGCCCGGGTACAGCTGGTCGCCGTAGAGCTTGTCGGTGATGTTGGTCACGTTGAACTGCGCGAAGACGTCGGGCGTGAACTTGTACTCGACCATCGCGTCGCCCACGACATAGCCGGGCACGTAGGCGGTGGTGGACGCCGCGCCGGTGACGCCCTGCAGCGGGCGGTTCTCCGAGGCGCCGCGGATGCCGCCGGCCACGCGCAGCTTCTGCGTGGCCTGGTAGCTCACCCACAGCGCGCCGCTGTTCCTGGGCACCAGGCCCACGGGCGAGCCGACGACGTTGGCGTTCACGCTGCCGGCCTTGTCGATCTTGGCATCCGGGATGTAGGCGTAGGACAGGTACACCTCCCACTGCGGCGTGAGGCGGCCCACCACCTCCAGCTCCAGGCCCTGAGAGTGGCGCTTGCCCGACAGCAGGTAGGCGTCGCCGGCGAAGTCGGAGTCGGTGGTGCGCTCGTTGTACTTCTCGGTGCGGAAGATCGCCGCGCGCGTGGACAGCTTGCCGTCCAGCCAGTCGAGCTTGCCGCCGACCTCGATGTTGCGGCTCTTCTCGGGCGGCGTGTTGGCGTTCTGCGGCGTCACGTACTGGTAGGTGTCGGCCGCCGTGTTGAACGAGGTGCCGTACGAGAAGTAGTACGACTGCGCTGCCGTCGGCTGGTAGAGCACGCCGGCCCGGAAGCTCGGCGGCTGCTCCGACAGCTTCGAGCTGACCGTCGCGCTGGGCGTGGTGGTGCTGGTGTTCGCGTAGCTGATCTGCGAGAAGTCGCCGCGCATGCTGTCCCAGCGGATGCCACCCAGCAGCTTCCAGTGCTCGGCCACCTGCACCAGGTCCTGCACGTAGGCGCCGAAGTTGGTGGCGGAGTATTCCTGCGTCTTGCGATACGTCGGGCTGACGGCCAGCTCGGGCAGGCCGTTCGGATTCGCGACGGTGGTGGTGCCCTTGAAGAAGTTGGTGCCGACCGGGCCCCAGGCGCCGAAGCGGTCGGCCGACTCGCGCGAGGCGTCCACGCCGGCGAGGATCTCGTGCTTGAAGCCGCCCCAGTTGAAGGTGTTGCTGTAGTCGCTCTGCAGGTAGGTGCCCTTGTAGCGGTCCTTGCGCGGCGCGAGGCCGACGCCGTAGACATAGGTGCTGGGCGCCAGGTTCGACGCGTTGACCGCGCCGGCCGCCGGGCAGGACGCGGCGCCGGTTGCGCTGAAGGTCGGCAGCCGGTTGCAGAAGGCCGCGGTGGTGCCCCACTGCGCGCGGTCGAAGGTGCCGCTGCGCGCCTGCGTCTTGAGCTGGCCGCCGTCGTCGAAGGTGTGCAGCCACGAGCCGTTGACGTAGGCCGCCTCGCCCGTCAGGTAGTCGCTCGGGCTGCCGTAGAAGGCGCCGGGCTTGAGGTCGGGGATCGTGCTTTGCGCGATGCCGTTGTTGAAGGTGCCGTTGGCCAGGTAGCGCGTGCCGGCCTGCGGCACGTTGTCCACGTTGAGGTAGAAGGCGCCGACGCTGAACTCGTCGCGCGAGCCGATGCCCCAGCTGTACTGCGGCGCGATGCCGTACTTGTCGATCCTGGCGCCGTCGTTGTCGGCCTTGTTCCACATCGCGTTCAGGCGGAAGGCCGAGTCCTCGCCCAGGCGCTTGTTCATGTCGGCCGTGGCGCGGTAGAAGCCGTCGCTGCCGACGGTGCCCATCACGTCCGTCTGGTCGGCCAGCAGGGGCTTCTTGGTCACCTGGTTGATCACGCCGCCGGTGGAGCCGCGGCCGAAGAGCATCGAGGCGGAGCCGCGCAGCACCTCGATGCGGTCGAGGTTGAAGGTGTCGCGGTCGTACTGCGAGGGGTCGCGCATGCCGTCGATCAGCAGGTCGCCCACCGTGGCCACCGGGAAGCCGCGCAGGCGGATGTCCTGGTCGGTGCCGTTCTCGGTCGCCGCGAAGGTGATGCCGGCGGAATAGTGCAGCGCCTCCTTCAGGGTGTTGAGCTTGGCGTCATCCATCAGCTTCTCGGTGATGACGTTGATCGAGTTGGGGACGTCGCGGATGTCCTGGTTGCCCTTGGCGATGCCAGTCTTGGTCGTCTGCAGCTGCTCCTTGCCCTGGATGTCGGCCTCGCCGGTCACGGTGATCGGGCTGAGCGTGCCGCCGCTCTGCGGCGCCGGCTGCGCGGGCGACTGGGCCCAGCTGCCGACCGAG
>JABFVP010000375.1 GCA_013362725.1 Cupriavidus sp. | reverse complement strand
CGTGCACCTCGACGTGGTCGAGCATGTAGCCGTCGAAGTTCAGGTCCTGCGCCACGCCCAGCCGCGCCAGGTCGGCGCGCACGTCGCGCGGGCCCTCGAACAGCAGGCCGTTCCAGTTCTGCAGCGGCGAGCGCTTCAGGTGCAGGCAGGGCTGCTTGTCGAAATGTGGCGCGCCGAGCAGTTCGCCCTTCAGGTTATAGGTCCAGCGGTGCAGGGGGCAGACGATGTTCTGCTGGTTGCCGCGGCCGTTCAGCATGATGGCCTGGCGGTGGCGACAGACGTTGGACATCAGCTCGACGCCGGCGGCGTTGCGCACCAGCATGCGGCCTTCGTCCTCGGCCTTGAGCGTGTGGTAGTCGCCGGTTTCCGGGACCATCAGTTCATGGCCGACATAGCCCGGGCCATTGCTGAACAGCAGTTCGAGTTCTTGTTGATGCAGCGCTTCGTCGAAGTAGACGCCGACGGGCAGTTGCGAATCAGCCGGCGCCAGGTTGAGCGCGGTGCTGAGATTGGACATTATCCCCACTCCCAGATGAACAGGTGAAAGCAGTGAACAACCCAACCATCGAAAATGGAATCGATTTGGGAAAGACTGCCGCCCGGCGGGATGCGCTTGCAACTCCTGGCGGCGAACGAAAGATTGTACCCGACCCGAAAAGTTAAGGGACTGATTTTTTTGCCTTTTTAGCGAAAAAGTCGACCCGGGGCGTCATCGGGGTGCCGTACCGGCCGCATTCGGAAAGACGACCCGAGCGCACAAGTCACTTCTGTATCGGAAGCACCCGAGCGGGGCACGGTATCCCCCTGCAAGATGGGGGCAGGGCCGCGCTTTGGCGTAAAATCCGGGCTTCCCCAACCGGGTTCCTCCCGGGTTCCAGATTCCAGGGCCTGATATGCCAAAAACCACGACCGCTCCGGTCCAGACCGACAATACCGCCGACGCCCCTTCGGCGCCGCCCGCTTCCTACGAGGCGGCGATGGCCGAACTGGAAACGCTGGTGGCCAGCATGGAAAGCGGCGAGCTGCCGCTAGAGGCCTCGCTGGCGGCGTACCGCCGCGGTGCCGAGCTGGTGCGCTACTGCCAGCAGAAGCTGGAGCGGGTCGAGCAGCAGGTGCGGGTACTGGAGGGCGACGCGCTCAGGCCGCTGGCGGTCGAGGGCAATGGTGCCAATGGCGGCAATGGATCGCAGGGGGCGGACGAGGCATGAGCGATTTCGCACAATGGATGCAGGCGCGGGGCGTGCGCACCGAGGCCGCCCTGCAGGCCGCGCTGCCCGACGCCGGCACGGTGCCGCACACGCTGCACGAAGCGATGCGCTATGCTGCGCTGGGCGGCGGCAAGCGCGTGCGTCCGCTGCTGGTGCATGCGGCGGGCGAAGTCAGCGGCGCGCCCCCGGCGGCGTGCGACGCGGCCGCGTGCGCGGTGGAGATGATCCACGCCTATTCGCTGGTCCACGACGACATGCCATGCATGGACGACGACGACCTCCGCCGCGGCCGGCCAACCGTGCACAAGGCCTACGACGAGGCGACCGCGCTGCTGGTCGGCGACGCGCTGCAGACCCAGGCCTTCATCGTGCTGGCGGAGGCCGGCCCGATCGCACCCGCGGTGCGGCTGCAACTGGTGGCGGAACTGGCACGGGCGTCGGGCTCTGCGGGCATGGCCGGCGGCCAGGCGATCGACCTGCAGAACGTGGGCCGCGCCATGACGCGCGACGCGCTCGAGGCCATGCACCGCATGAAGACCGGCGCGCTGCTGCGCGCCAGCGTGCGCATGGGCGCGCTGTGTGGCGAGATCGATGCGCAGGGCCTGGCCGCGCTGGACCGCTACGCAGCGGCGGTGGGATTGGCGTTCCAGGTCGTAGACGATATTCTGGACGTCACCGCGGATACCGCGACGCTGGGCAAGACCGCCGGCAAGGACGCCGCCCATGACAAGCCGACCTACGTGTCGCTGCTGGGGCTGGACGCAGCCCGCGAACTGGCCGGGTCGCTGCGCGCCGAGGCGTACGAGGCGCTGGCCGGCTTCGGCGAGCGCTCCGCGCGCCTGCGCGACCTGGCGGACCTGATTGTGTTGCGCACGCATTAAACTAGAGCCGGCCGAACGGACATCATGACCTACGCACTCCTCAACAAGATTGACGCCCCCGCGGATCTGCGCAAGCTCGACCGGCGCGAGCTCCAGACCCTGGCCGACGAACTGCGCGCCTATGTGCTGGAGTCGGTCTCGCAGACCGGCGGCCACCTGTCGTCCAACCTGGGCACGGTCGAACTGACCATCGCGCTGCACTATGTCTTCAACACTCCCGACGACCGGCTGGTGTGGGATGTGGGCCACCAGAGCTATCCGCACAAGATCCTGACCGGGCGCCGCGAGCGCATGCGCACGCTGCGCCAGTGGGGCGGCATCTCGGGCTTTCCGCGCCGCAGCGAGAGCGAATACGACACCTTCGGCACCGCGCACTCGTCGACCTCGATCTCGGCCGCGCTGGGCATGGCGCTGGGCGCGCGCACGCTGGGTGAAAAGCGCGTCTCGGTGGCGGTGATCGGCGACGGTGCGATGACCGCGGGCATGGCTTTCGAGGCGCTGAACAACGCCGGCGTCTACAAGGACCTGCCGCTGGTGGTGGTGCTCAACGACAACGACATGTCGATCTCGCCGCCGGTGGGTGCGCTCAACCGCCACCTGGCGCGGCTGCTGAGCGGCCAGTTCTACGCCGCCACCAAGAAGGGGATCGAGAAGGTGCTGTCGGTGGCGCCGCCGGTGCTGGAGTTCGCCAAGCGCTTCGAGGAGCATGCCAAGGGCATGATGGTGCCGGCGACGCTGTTCGAGGAATTCGGCTTCAACTACATCGGCCCGATCGACGGCCACGACCTGAACTCGCTGGTGCCGACGCTGCAGAACATCCGCGAGCGCGCGCTCGAGGGCGGCGGCCCGCAGTTCCTGCACGTGGTCACCAAGAAGGGTCAGGGCTACAAGCTGGCCGAGGCCGACCCCATCCTCTACCACGGCCCGGGCAAGTTCAATCCCGCCGAAGGCATACGCCCGGCCGCCAAGCCGGCGCGCAAGACCTATACCCAGGTATTCGGCGACTGGCTGTGCGACATGGCCGCGGCCGACAAGCGCCTGGTCGGCATTACCCCGGCAATGCGCGAAGGCTCGGGCATGGTCGAGTTCGAGCAGCGCTTCCCCGACCGCTACTACGACGTCGGCATCGCCGAGCAGCATGCGGTGACCTTCGCCGGCGGCCTGGCCTGCGAGGGCCTGAAGCCGGTGGTGGCGATCTACTCGACCTTCCTGCAGCGCGGCTACGACCAGCTGAT
>JABFVP010000522.1 GCA_013362725.1 Cupriavidus sp. | reverse complement strand
CGATGAAGCGCGCCTTCACCGCGCCCTTGCAGCGCACGCTGGCGCGGCTGATGCCGCCTTCGGCATGGGCGCTTTCGGACTTGCCGATAATGCCGCCCTTGACGATGACATTGCCGCCGGCCTCGACGCTGGCGGCTTCGATGGTGCCTTCGACCACCACGTCGCCGCTGACATTGACCGACATGCCGGTGCGGATGTCGCCCGACACGCGCAGCGTGCCGTCGAACGCCACGTTGCCGGAGTGCAGGTCCACCGATTCGACCTGCACCACGGGACTGACCGAGATGCCGTAGACGCCGACCACCGGCGCCCCGGCAATCACCGCGCGCAGCAGGCCGGGGTCATCCGGATCCGCCGCCGCGCCGGTCAGGCCCTCGGCGAACGGCGGGTCGTCGACCGCATCGGCGGCAATCGGCTTGCCAAACACGTCGACGCCGGCATGGCCCGGCACTGCCGCGATGCGCCGCATCAGCGGCGTGCCGGGGCTGACCAGCAGCAGGTTGCCCAGCTCGCGCAGGTCGACCTTGCCGGCATCGTCGTCGCCGTGCGCCGGCTTGCGCGGCTCCAGCAGGTTGATGAAGCGCGCCGGCTCGCCCTGTCGCGGCGCAATGCCTGCGGCAATGGTGCGCAGTTCGCACCTGCCTTCGGCCAGTGCGGCATCCAGTGCGAGCGCCTGGATCGGCGCCACCACGCCGCGCTCCGCCACGACGCGGCGGATCTCGTCCGCGCTCACCGGCCGCCCGCCCTCCGGCGGCATCAGCGTCAACCGCACCGCCAGGCCGTCGGCGCTGATGTCGAGCTCGAATGCGCCGTCGATCAGCGCGCCAATGGTGGCATCGATCTCGTGCTCGGCGCGCTGGCATTGCGCCAAGAATTGCGCCACCGCACGGGCATCGAGCCGCGCGCCGGACCAGCCCAGTCCCTCCAGGCACTGCTGCAAGGTGGCCAGGTCCGGCGGCAGCCGGCCCGGCTGCGGCGTGTAGCGTGCATGCACCTGTTCGCCCGGCTCGGCAAGCTCCAGGCGCAGTCCCGATTCATGCGTCATGCGTCCCCTGAATCGTCAGGCGGCGACGGCGGATGCCGGCGCTCTGCTTGTTATCGATTCATCACCAACGGCAGGCGCGCGGGGAACTTTAGCGCACAACAGCGCCCCGGCAGGCACCGGGCGACTTTTCGGTAAACTGTCGCCATTCCGGGGCGCGCCGCGCTCCGCCGCCGCCTGTGTAGTCCCCTCCATGTCAAATACCCACGAAATCCGCCCCGGCCAGTCCCTCGAGTTGCTCAAGGAACTCCATATCCTGACGCGCGACGGCAAGATGAACCAGGACAGCCGGCGCAAGCTCAAGCAGGTCTACCATCTGTTCCAGTTCATCGAACCGCTGCTGCAGGAGGTCAAGGCCGCGCGCGGCCGCGTCACGCTGGTGGACCACGGCGCCGGCAAGTCGTACCTCGGTTTCATCCTGTACGACCTGTTCTTCAAGGCACTGCAGGACGACTCGCACATCTACGGCATCGAGACCCGCGAAGAACTGGTGAAGACCTCGCAGGCGCTCGCGGCGCGGCTGGGCTTTTCCGGGATGTCGTTCCTGAACCTGTCGGTGGCGGACTCGATCACCTCGGCGCAGCTGCCGCCCACCGTCGACGTGGTCACCGCGCTGCATGCGTGCAATACCGCCACCGACGACGCCATCCGCTTCGCGCTGGCCAAGCGCGCGCAGCACATCGTGCTGGTGCCCTGCTGCCAGGCCGAAGTGGCCAGCGTGCTGCGCAAGCACAAGGGCAAGCTGCTGGCGGGCAATCCGCTGACCGAGATCTGGCGCCATCCGCTGCATACGCGCGAGTTCGGCAGCCAGGTGACTAACGTGCTGCGCTGCCTGCAGCTGGAAGCGCACGGCTACCAGGTCAGCGTGACCGAGCTGGTGGGCTGGGAACACTCGATGAAGAACGAGCTGATCATCGCGCAGTACAAAGACCTGCCGCGCCGCCGCCCGGCCGAGCGGCTGGAAGAGGTGCTGGGGCGGCTGGGACTGGAAGAGCTGCGCGAGCGCTTCTTCACCGAGCCGGTGGCGGTGGCGTAGCTACGCCTTGCCGGGCTCGAACCCGGGCTCATCCTCGCCCGCCATCCAGCGTTGCCAGCCCTCGTGGCCGAGGCGGCGCATGACCGCCTGGTTGCGCTCGTAGATGTCCGCCGCATCGGGGAAAGCCGCCGCGGCGCGCGCGATCGAATCCTCGCGCAGCAAATGCAGGATGGGGTACGGCGCGCGGTTGGTGTAGTTCTCGATATCGTCCGGCTCGGTCCCGGCAAACTGGTAGTGCGGATGGAAGCTGGCGATCTGCAGCGTACCCTCCAGGCCCAGGCTGGCGAGCAGGCGTTCGGCGAAGTACAGCAGGTCGTTGAAGTCGAGGAACTCGGCTACCGCGTGCGGCAGGATCAGCAGGGTGGTGTCGACCTGCGCGGGGTCGGCATCTGCCAGCAGGCGCAGTTCGCGCTCGAGGTCATCCATCACGTCGGGCGCCTCGGTGACGGCGCTGACCACATAGCGCACCTGCTCCTTCACGTACACGCTCTTGGCGAACGGGCACAGGTTAAGCCCGATCACCGCGCGCTCGAGCCAATGGCGGGTGGCGGCAATGACGGCATCGTCGGGCTGGCTGGTGGAGTGCGTGACGGAAGACATGATGGCAAGGTGCGGCAAACCGTCATTCTAGCGCTGCCGCAGGCTCTATAATCCGCGGCGGAAACACCCCTGCCCTGCCGAGCCCCGCCGATGCCCTCTACCGCCACGCCCGCCCGTGACCATGCCACCCATGCCACTCCCGACGTCGCCGTCATCGGCGGCGGCCCGGCCGGGCTGATGGCGGCCGAAGTGCTCGCGGCGCACGGCGCCAGCGTCGCGGTCTATGACGCCATGCCGTCGGTCGGGCGCAAGTTCCTGATGGCCGGCAAGGGCGGCATGAACCTCACCCATGCCGAGCCGGAGCCGGCCTTCCTGGGCCGCTATGGCGCGCGCACCGGGCAACTGGCGCCGATGCTGGTGGACTTCGGTGCGCAGGCGCTGCGCGAGTGGGTGCATGGCCTGGGCATCGAGACCTTCGTCGGCAGCTCCGGCCGTGTCTTCCCGACCGACATGAAGGCCGCGCCGATGCTGCGCGCGTGGCTGCACCGGCTGCGCGAATCCGGCGTGCAGTTCCATATGCGGCATCGCTGGCTAGGCTGGGACGATCGAGACGAAGATGACGGCGCCGGGCATGCGCTGCGCTTCGCCACGCCGCATGGCGACACGGTCGTACGCGCACGCGCGGTGGTGCTGGCGCTGGGCGGCGCCAGCTGGGCAAGACTGGGCTCGGATGGCGCATGGGTGCCGCACCTGGCCGAGCGCGGCGTCGAGATCGCGCCGCTGCGTCCGGCCAATTGCGGGTTCGACGTGCCTTGGACCGAGGACTTCGCCGCGCGCTTTGCCGGCGCGCCGGTCAAGCCGGTGGCAATCGCGCTGAATGACCGTGACGGACACGCGCACTACCGCCAGGGCGAATTCGTCATCAGCCGCGACGGCATCGAAGGCAGCCTGGTCTACGCGCTGTCCGCGCCGATCCGCGACCGCATCGAAGCCGATGGCGAGGCCACCATCCATCTCGACCTGCTGCCGTCGCACAGCGTCGAACAGGTCAGCGCGCAGGTCGAGCATCCGCGCGGCTCGCGTTCGCTGTCCAGCCACCTGCAGAGCCGCCTCGGCATCACCGGCGTCAAGGCCGGCCTGCTGCGCGAATGCCTGTCGCGCGACGCCATGCTCGATCCCGGCACGCTGGCCGTGTCACTGAAGGCGCTGCCGTTGCGCGTGCTGCGCCCACGCCCGATCGACGAGGTCATCAGCAGCGCCGGCGGCGTACGCTTCGAAGCGATGGATGCCAGCCTGATGCTGCGCGCCGTGCCCGGCGTGTTCTGCGCGGGCGAGATGCTGGACTGGGAAGCGCCGACCGGCGGCTACCTGCTGACGGCCTGCTTCGCCAGTGGCCGCACCGCGGCGCTGGGGGCCGCGGGTTATCTCAGGACACAGGCTTAAACCGCCCTTCCACCAACGATGCTCAGCGCCACCGCCTCGGCCACTTCGATGCCGTCGATCGCCGCGGAGTAAATGCCGCCGGCATAGCCCGCGCCCTCGCCCGCCGGATACAGGCCCCTGACGTTGATGCTCTGGTAGTCGTCGTTGTTGCGGCGGATGCGCAGCGGCGACGAGGTGCGTGTCTCGACCCCGGTCAGCACCGCGTCGTGCAGCGCGAAGCCCGGCAGCTTCTTGTCGATCTCGGGAATGCCTTCGCGGATCGCCTCGATCACGTAGTCGGGCAACGACGTGCTCAGGTCCGTCGGCGTCACGCCCGGCTTGTACGAAGGCTCGACCGAGCCCAGCGAAGTCGACGCGCGGCCGGCGATAAAGTCGCCCACCAGCTGGCCTGGCGCGTTGTAGTTGCGCCCGCCCAGCTCGAACGCGCGCTCTTCCCACTTGCGCTGGAACTCGATGCCGGCCAGCGGGCCGCCCGGGTAATCTTCCGGCGTGATGCCGACCACGATGCCGGCGTTGGCGTTGCGCTCGGCGCGCTTGTACTGGCTCATGCCGTTGGTCACCACGCGGCCCGGCTCCGATGCCGCGGCCACCACGGTGCCGCCCGGGCACATGCAGAAGCTGTACACCGAACGGCCGTTGCTGCAGTGGTGCACCACCTTGTAGTCGGCCGCGCCCAGCAGCTTGTTGCCGGCGAACTTGCCGAAGCGGCTGCGGTTGATCAGCCCCTGCGGATGCTCGATGCGGAAGCCCAGCGAGAACGGCTTGGCCTCCATGAACACGCCGCGCTCGTGCAGCATCTGGAAGGTGTCGCGCGCGCTGTGGCCCACCGCCATGATGACGTGGTCGGCCTCGAGATACTCGCCGTTGGACAGCTTCAGGCCGCGCACCCGGCCGCCGTCGATATCGATGTCGTCGACGCGGGTCTCGAAGCGGATCTCGCCGCCCAGCTCGATGATCTCGGCGCGCATCTTCTCGACCATGCTGACCAGCCGGAAGGTGCCGATATGCGGGCGCGCCTTGTACAGGATGTCTTCCGGCGCGCCGGCGCGCACGAACTCGTGCAGCACCTTGCGGCCATAGTGCTTGGGATCCTTGATCTGGCTGTACAGCTTGCCGTCCGAGAAGGTGCCGGCGCCGCCTTCGCCGAACTGCACGTTCGACTCGGGATTGAGCACGCTCTTGCGCCACAGGCCGAAGGTGTCCTTGGTGCGCTCGCGCACTTCCTTGCCGCGCTCGAGGATGATGGGGCGGAAGCCGGACTGCGCCAGGATCAGCCCGGCCAGCAGGCCGCACGGGCCCATGCCGATCACCACCGGGCGCGGATGCGTGCCGCCTTCCGGCGCGCGTGCGACGAAGTGGTACGCCATGTCGGGCGTCACGCTCCAGTTCGGCTTGCCGGCCATGCGGCGGATGGCCGCGGCCTCGTCGCGCACCTCGATATCGATGATGTAGGTCAGCTTGATATCCGAGCGCTTGCGCGCATCGTGGGCACGGCGGAATACGGTATAGCCGATCAGGCCGTCGCCCTTGACGCCGATCTGCGCGGCACCGGCGCGCACGGCGGCGTCGAGGTCGCTTTCGGTATGGTCGAGCGGGAGTTTGACTTCACTTAGACGTAGCATGGGGAACCCGGGAACTGCGGCCGGGGGGTTGGGCACACCAATGTGCCAGGCCGGCCGGAGCGCAATTTTATCGTCTTTGGCGCGCCGGGTCGGGAATCCGCAACGGCACCGGCCGGGCGGCCGGACGCGGACGGTGCCAGGGCAATACAAAGCGCGCCCGCAACCGTGCCAGCCATCCCGGCGGCACTGTGACCGACAACGCCCCGCCGCGGATCGCCGATACCGTCAGCCAGCCACGCGCGGGCACGATCCAGGTCTCGCCCGCGCGCAGGCGGGGCTGCGGCACGTGGCAGTCGCCGGCGAGCCATTGCATCGGCCCGGCCAGCGCCATCTCGCCGGCGGCGGCGTGCAGCACGGTGCCGGCCGACACATGCAGCCGCAGGGCCTGGCCGGCCGGCAGCGGCATCAGGGTCGGGGTGTAGTCGAGATCGCTTGGCATGGCAGGGCTCCGGTAGCAGGCACAGGACTCCAGCCTATCGACCGCCTCGCGCCCGCGGCAGGCACAAGGCCGCATCGCCGCAACCGGAACAGCAACCGGGATTTCCGCCTGTTACGATACAGCGCCCCCGCCTCTGTATCTGTACCGATGCGGCCCGCCACGCCACCATGCCGCCATGGACACCACCCCGCTCTATCGCCAGCTTGCCGGCCACTACCGCCGCGCCATCGACTCCGGCACGCTCGCCGCCGGCGACCGCATGCCGTCGGTGCGCGCGCTGATGGCGCTGCACGGCGTGAGCCTGTCGACCGCGCTGCAGGCCTGCCGGCAACTGGAAAGCGACGGCCTGCTCGAAGCGCGGCCGCGCTCGGGCTACTTCGTGGCCGCGCCGCGGCGCGCAGCGCTGGCGGCGCTGTCCGAGCCCGCCGCCGCGCTGCCCGATCCGGCCCAGTACGTCGGCATCCACCAGCGCATTTCCGGCCTGCTCGCGCGCGGCCAGCACGAGCACGTGCACACCAACCTGGGCGGCGCCTACTGCGCGCCCTCGCTGTACCCGACCGAGGCCCTGCGCAGTGCCGCGGCGCGCGCGCTGCGCCGGCATCCGCAGCTGTTCGGCGAGGGCGTCGAGCCCGACGGCTACCAGCCGCTGCGCGCCGCGATCGCACGGCAAGCCCTGCACCACCGCGTGCAGCTGGCCCCGGAGCAGATCGTCATCACCAACGGCTGCACCGAGGCGCTGAACCTCGCGCTGCGCGCGGTGGCGGGCCCGGGCGACGTGATCGCGGTGGAGTCGCCCACCTACTACGGCCTGCTGCAGATTCTGGAAAGCCTGGGCATGCGCGCGCTGGAGATCCCGTGCAGCCCGCAGACCGGCCTCTCGCTCGAGGCGCTGGAGCTGGCCGCGCAGCACTACGACAACATCCGCGCGGTCGCGGTGGTGCCGAACCTGCAGAACCCGCTTGGCTGCATCATGCCCGACGCGCACAAGGCGCGGCTGGTGCAATGGTGCGAGGCGCGCGGCATCGCGCTGATCGAGGACGACTGCTTTTCCGCCACCGCCGACAGCGACGCGCCGCCGGCCGCGGCCAAGGCCTGGGACGGCAGCGGCAACGTGATCCACTGCGCGTCGCTGCACAAGGTGCTCGCGCCCGGCATGCGGCTGGGCTGGATCGCCGCGGGCAAATGGCAGGCGCGTGTCGAGATGCTGAAGTTCGGACTGTCGCGGCCCAACGAGATGCTGTCGCAGATGGCCGCGGCCGATTTCCTGGCATCCGGCGCGCATGACCGTCACCTGCGCCGGCTCCGCATGCGATTGCGCGCGCAGCGCGAATGGTTCGCGCAGGCCATCGCTACCGGCTTTCCCGCCGGCACGCGGCTGGGCGCGCCGCGCGGCGGCATGCACCTGTGGGTGGAACTGCCCGCGCAGGTCTCGTCCGAGGCGGTGTTCGAGCAGGCGTTACAGGCCGGCATCCGCGTGATGCAGGGCGTGATGTTCTCCAACGCCGGGCGCTTCGACCACTGCCTGCGCATCAACTGCGGCGCGCCGCGCTCGGCGCAGATCGAGCGGGCGCTCGGCACGCTCGCCGCGATCGTGCAGCGGCTGGCGGGCTGAGCGCTGCGGCTGCCGCTGCAAGCGCGGCGCCGATTTGCAACAACGCTCCCTTTTTGCCGGCGGCTCGCCTATCCTGATGCGCTCGTGTGCACGCGCCCGTCCGGCTGGTCCCCGGAGGCCTGATCGCATCGGTTGCCCGCGGGCGCCGCGCACCTTCACAACAAGAACAAGGAGAATGGCCTTGACCAGTACATCCGTGGCGCCGTCCGCCGTCCAGGGCAGCGCCGACCCTGCCCGCACCCTTCCCGACGATTACCAGGCCCTGTTCCAGCTGGCGCCGGTGTCGCTGTGGCTGGAAGACTTCAGCGCGGTGCGCGAGTGCTTCGCGCAATGGCGGCAGCAGGGCATCACCGACGTGCGCGCGCACCTGCGCGACGATCCGCGGCGCGTGGCGCGGTGTTCCGCGCTGATCCGCGTGATCGCGGTGAACCGGCGCACGCTGGAGCTGTTCCGCGCGGCCGACCTCGACGACCTGGTGGCCAACCTCGACACCGTGTTCCGCGACGACATGTTCGAGCAGCATGTCGAAGAACTCGGCCAGTTGTGGGACGGCGGCAACGGCTTTGCCAGCCAGACCGTCAACTACGCACTGGACGGTGCGCGGCTCGATATCCAGCTGGAGGCCACGGTGATGCCGGGCCATGAACAGACCTGGGAACGCGTGCTGTTGTCGGTCAAGGACATCACCCCGCGCCTGCGCACCGAGCGCGAGCTGCGCCGCAGCGAGCAGTATGCGCTGGGCCTGTTCGAGCATTCGCCGGTGTCGCTGTGGGTCGAGGACTTCAGCGCGGTCAAGGTGCTGATCGACGAGGTGCGCGCCGCCGGCATCACTGACTTCCGCACCTTTCTCAACGTCCATCCCGACTTTGTCTCGCGCTGCATGCAGGAAATCCGCGTGCTCGACGTCAACCAGCAGACCCTGCGGATGTTCGGCGCGGACCGCAAGGCCACGCTGCTGTCGCGGCTCGGCGACGTGTTCCGCGACGACATGCGCATCCACTTTGCCGAGCAGCTGATCGACCTGTGGCATGGCCGGCTGTGGCAGCAGCGCGAGGTCGTGAACTACGCGCTCGACGGCCGCGCCGTCGACGTGTTCATGCAGTGGTCGGTGTTCCCCGGGCGCGAGGCGGACTGGGACCAGGTGCTGGTGTCGCTGACCGACATCACCGCGCGCAAGAAGGCCGAGGCCTATGTCGAGTTCCTTGGCAAGCATGACGTGCTGACCAAGCTCTACAACCGCGCCTACTATGAGGACGAACTGGCGCGGCTGGGCCGCAAGGGCCCGTGGCCGGTCAGCGTGGTGGCGGTCGACCTGAACGGGCTCAAGGTCGTCAACGACCAGTTCGGCCACGCAGACGGCGACGGCCTGCTGCGTCGCACCGGCGAGGTGCTGAAGAAGGCGGTGGGCGAGCAGGCCTGCGTGGCGCGCACCGGCGGCGACGAGTTCATGGTGCTGCTGCCCGGCCGCGACGAGCGCGGCGCCGCCACCGTGGTCGAGCAGATCGACAAGGTAGTGGAGCTGAACAACCAGTTCTACCCCGGCACGCGGCTCAGCTTCTCCATCGGCCACGCCACCTGCCAGGCAGGCGAACGCCTCGGCGACATCGTCAAGCTGGCCGACAGCCGCATGTACCAGGCCAAGCGCGACCACTACGCCGCACTGGCCGACGAACGCCGCCGCGACTGAAGGCCAGGCGCTACAGGACCACGCATCAGCCCGGCGCGCACTCGCCGCGCATCAGCGCCCATTCCTCGCACTGCTTGCCGGACGGAAAGGTGCAGATGCCGGTCTGGCCCGCCGGCGTCGACACGATCTGCAGCTTGCCGCCGCGCTGCGCGCAGTTGACCGAGGCGGGGTTGGCCATGCCGATGGCGGCACCAGTGCTGGCGGGGCGCTCGGCGGGCGTGGTGGTGCAAGCGGCGGCCGCAACGGTAGCGAGGGCCAGCAACACTGCAATACGGGTGCGCATCGGGACCTCCGCGAGGCTTTGTGCGCTCCCTCTCCCGCAAGCGGGAGAGGGGAGCAAACCATCGGTTGTTGCTGCTTACAGATAGACGATCAAACCCACGCCCAGCACGATCAGGCCGAACTTGGCCACGTAGTAGAGCTGGCGGTTCCAGGCCTTGAAGCGGCGGCGATACTGGCCGCCCAGCCAGACAAAGCGGAACAGCTTGTTGATCATGCCGGTCTGGTCGTGTTCGTCGTTGGGCGAGCTGGCCGCGGTCATGACCTTGCGGCCCATCCAGTGGTTGAATTTCGCGGCCCAGCCGTAGCGCATCGGGCGCTCGATATCGCAGAACAGGATCAGCCGGTTGGCGTCGCTGCGGTTTTCGGCCCAGTGCAGGTAGGTCTCGTCGAACACCACGCCCTCGCCGTCGCGCCAGCTGTGGCGCTCGCCGTCGACCTCGATAAAGCAGCGGTCGTCGTTCGGCGTGGCCAGGCCCAGGTGATAGCGCAGCGAGCCGGCAAACGGGTCGCGATGCGGATTGAGCTTGCCGCCCGGCGGCAGTTCGGCGAACATCGCCGCCTTGACGGTGGGCAACTCGCGCAGCAGCGCCACGGTCTTGGGGCACAGCTGCTCGGCCGACGGGTGCTGGGCCTCGTACCACTTCAGGTAGAAGCGCTTCCAGCCGTACTTGAAGAAGGAATTGAAGCCGGCGTCGTCGTTCTTGTCGGCGGCCTTGATCTTGCGCATCGCCGCCAGCGCCAGGCCTTCATCGCGGATCTCCGGCCACGCGGCGCGCAGCTTTTCCAGGTCGGGGAAATTGTCGACCGGGATGTACGGGGTGCGCGGCACGCCCGAGAACGCGTACATGAAGCAATTGATCGGCGCCACCAGGGCCGAATGGTCCAGCAGCTGGCGCCAGATGCGCAGGCGCACCTTGCCGCGGAAGTGCACATACAGGATGGCACCGAGGTAGCCCGCGACGATTATCCACTTGATCACCGAAATCCTCCTGGTCAGCCGCCTCCGCTGCATGGCGCGCCGCGGCCGGCTGGGCGAAAACCGGTATTTTAACGAAACCGCGGGGGCACCGCAGCTTGCGCCGGTCGCGGCACATGGCGGGGCCGGATGTCAGCGTCGGATAGCAGCGAATCAGGCGCCGCCGCGCGACTGTCGGGCGATGCGCTCGATCAGCGCGCGCGCGTCGCCGGGCTGGCCCTGCAGCGTCAGCAGGCGCGCGTTGAGCACCAGGTTTTCCAGCACCAGCTTGGCGGTCGAGGCCCACATCGTGGCCAGCAGCGCCTCGACCGGCAGGCCGGATGCTTCCAGCTCGCTGGAGCGTTCGGCGATCAGGCGGCTGGCCAGCCGTCGCAGCGCCGCGTCGTCGAACGGCAGGTCGGCGTAGTCGATCGGGTCTTCCTTCTCGACTTCCGTCATCAGTTGCAGCAGGGTGTCTTCGGTCATGGGCAGACTCCTGGCGAGGCACGGCAGACTACATAAGGCGTAGCCATGGACGTAGCCTACCATCCCCTCGGCATGCAAGCGCGCACCCGCAACGCCCACGGGTGCCATGTTAAGGATCTGCAACAAAACTAGAGCCGACGGCCCCGGGAGCCGGCCGCCCCACGACAGGCGGACAATACGCAGCCGATCAGAGCGCCGGCGGCTGGCGTCGGAAGCCCACGCCGAAGCGGTTCCACGCATTGATGGCCGAGATCAGCAGCGTCAGGTCGGCCATCTCCTTTTCCGAGAACTGCTCGCGCAGGGCCTGGTAGTCCGCATCCGGCGCCTGGCTCTGCGGCAGCAGCGTCAGCGCCTCGGTCCACGCAAGCGCGGCGCGCTCGCGCGGGGTGAACCAGCCCACTTCGCGCCATGCCGGCAGCAGGCTCAGGCGGCGCTCGCTTTCGCCGTGTTTGCGCGCGTCTGTAATGTGCATGTCCAGGCAGAAGGCGCAGCCGTTGATCTGCGAGGCGCGAATCTTGACCAGTTCCTTCAGCGTGGTCTCCAGCGAGCAGCGCGCCAGATAAATCTCGACGCCCACCATTGCCTTGTAGGCGTCGGGGGCCACGTCTTGCCAGTTCATCCGTTCTTCCATGATCGATCTCCGGTTGGTTCAGTTGGATTCAGCGAGCGCTGGAGGCAGCGCCCGATGGACTGAAAGATAGACGCGCGCATTGGCCCCGTACACTGCCAATTTTTGGCAGAATCAGTAGACCAATCGAGATCGACGCCACCCCCGATGGAACTGCATCTGGCCCTGGACCATGCCGGCGACCTGACCGCGCAGATCGTCCACCACATCCGCGACGCGATCCAGGCCGGCCGGCTTGAAGCCGGCGCGCGCATGCCGCCGTCGCGCCTGCTCGGCACGCAGCTGGGCGTCGCGCGCAAGACCGTCACCACCGCCTACGAGCGGCTGGTGGCGGAGGGCTGGCTGCACGCGCGCGTCGGCGATGGCACCTATGTCGCGCCGGG
>JABFVP010000554.1 GCA_013362725.1 Cupriavidus sp. | reverse complement strand
TCGCAGGACACCACCGGCCCGATGACCCGCGACGAGCTGAAGGACCTGGCCTGCCTGGGCTTCTCGGCCGACCTGGTGATGCAGTCGTTCTGCCACACCGCCGCCTATCCGAAGCCGGTCGACGTCAAGACCCACCACACGCTGCCTGAATTCATCAGCACGCGCGGCGGCATCTCGCTGCGCCCGGGCGACGGCGTGATCCACTCGTGGCTGAACCGCATGCTGCTGCCGGATACCGTCGGCACCGGCGGCGACTCGCACACCCGCTTCCCGATCGGCATCAGCTTCCCCGCAGGTTCGGGCCTGGTCGCCTTTGCCGCCGCCACCGGCGTGATGCCGCTGGACATGCCGGAATCGGTGCTGGTGCGCTTCAAGGGCCAGATGCAGCCGGGCGTGACCCTGCGCGACCTGGTCAACGCGATCCCGCTGTACGCGATCAAGCAAGGCCTGCTGACCGTGGCCAAGCAAGGCAAGAAGAACATCTTCTCGGGCCGCATCCTGGAAATCGAAGGCCTGCCCGACCTGAAGGTCGAGCAAGCGTTCGAGCTGTCGGATGCTTCCGCCGAACGCTCGGCCGCCGGTTGCACGGTGCGCCTGAACAAGGACCCGATCATCGAATACATCAACAGCAACATCACGCTGCTGAAGTGGATGATCGCCCAGGGCTACCAGGACCCGCGCAGCCTGCAGCGCCGCATCAAGGCGATGGAAGCGTGGCTGGCCGATCCGAAGCTGCTGGAGCCGGACGCCGACGCCGAGTACGCCGCCGTGATCGAGATCGACCTGGCCGACGTGCACGAGCCGATCGTGGCCTGCCCGAACGACCCCGACGACGTCAAGACCCTGTCGGACGTGGCCGGCGCCAAGATCGACGAAGTCTTCATCGGTTCGTGCATGACCAACATCGGCCACTTCCGCGCAGCGTCCAAGCTGCTGGAAGGCAAGCGCGACATCCCGGTCAAGCTGTGGGTCGCTCCGCCGACCAAGATGGACCAGAAGCAGCTGACCGAGGAAGGCCACTACGGCGTGTTCGGCACCGCCGGTGCCCGCACCGAAATGCCGGGCTGCTCGCTGTGCATGGGCAACCAGGCCCAGGTGCGCGAAGGCGCGACGGTGATGTCGACCAGCACCCGCAACTTCCCGAACCGCCTGGGCAAGAACACCAACGTGTACCTGGGTTCCGCCGAACTGGCGGCAATCTGCTCGCGCCTGGGCCGCATCCCGACCAAGGACGAGTACATGGCCGATATTGGCGTCATCAACCAGAATGGCGACAAGATCTACAAGTACATGAACTTCGACCAGATCGAGGACTTCAAGGAAGTGGCCGATGGCGTGACGGTGTAAGTTGCCGTAGCCAGTTGGCATGATGAGGAAGGGGCCCTGCGGGGTCCCTTTTGTTTTGCAAGGCCCTGCAGGCCGGGGTGCCCTGCAAGCCCGCCGACACCGGTTTATGATCGGTCTCTTTCGTTGTCCGGCAGCTTCCCCATGATGCGGAAGCGCCCGAACCAGGAGCCCGTGTGCCCGATCTGTCCGCTTTTCCCATCACCCGCAAATGGCCGGCGCAGCATCCCGACCGCATCCAGCTCTATTCGCTGCCCACGCCCAACGGCGTCAAGGTGTCGATCATGCTGGAAGAGACTGGCCTGCCGTACGAGCCGCACCTGGTGCGCTTCGATACCGATGACCAGCTGTCGCCGGAATTCCTGTCGCTGAACCCGAACAACAAGATCCCTGCGATCCTCGACCCCAACGGCCCGGGCGGCAAACCGCTGGCGCTGTTCGAATCGGGCGCAATCCTGCTGTACCTGGCTGACAAGTCAGGCAAGCTGATTCCCGCCGATCCGGCGCGCCGCTACGAGACCATCCAGTGGGTGATGTTCCAGATGGGCGGCATCGGCCCGATGTTCGGCCAGGTCGGCTTCTTCCACAAGTTCGCCGGCAGGGACTACGAGGACAAGCGCCCGCGCGACCGCTACGTGGCGGAGAGCCGGCGCCTGCTCAAGGTGCTGGAGCAGCGCCTGCAAGGCCGCGCCTGGATCATGGGCGACCAGTACACCATCGCCGACATCGCGACCTTGCCGTGGGTGCGCAACCTGGTCGGCTTCTACGAAGCCGGCGACCTGGTCGGTTTCAAGGACTTCGTCAATGTGCGGCGCGTGCTGGATGCGTTCGTGCAGCGTCCAGCGGTGGTGAAGGGACTGGATACGCCGCATCGGGGCTGAGCGTGCCGCGCCAGGGCAGGGCCGTGGCCTGCGGTCGCGCATCGTCCTACACGGTGCCTTCCGCTGCGCCTGCAGAGCGCCGGTCGCTCTGCGTCCTATAGTGCAGGCACAGGCGCGCGGCCCTGCGTGGCCTGAGGAGCCGGACCATGCCGATGCCCACCCCCTTGCGCCTGTTGCGCACCGCCATGCTGGCGGGCGCCGTGTCTTTCATCGCCGTGCTTGCCGCCTGCGGCGAATCCGCCAAGCTCCCGTCCGAAGCGGGTTTCGGACCCACGCCGCAGCTGCCGCCGCCGCACAAGACCGCCATCCCCACCGTCAAGATCGCGCCGGCTATCGGCTGGGCCCCGGGCCAGCGCCCGGTGCCGGCCGAAGGCATGGCGGTGACCGCCTTCGCCGACAAGCTGGACCATCCGCGCTGGGTCTATGTGCTGCCCAACGGCGACGTGCTGGTGGCCGAGACCAATGCCCCGCCCAAGCCCGACGACAGCAAGGGCATCCGCGGCTGGATCATGAAGATGGTGATGAAGCGCGCCGGCGCCGGCACGCCCAGCGCCAACCGCATCACGCTGCTGCGCGACAGCAACGGCGACGGCGTCGCAGACCAGCGCTCGGTGTTCCTGAAGGATGTGAATTCGCCCTTCGGCATGGCGCTGGTCGGCAACGACTTCTACGTGGCCGCTACCGACGCGTTGCTGCGCTTCCCCTACCAGCCCGGCCAGACCGAAATCAGCGCCGCGCCGCAGAAGGTGATCGACCTGCCCGGGGGGCCGCTCAACCATCATTGGACCAAGAGCCTGATCGCCAGCCGCGATGGCAGCAAGCTGTACGTGACGGTGGGTTCGAACAGCAACGCGGGCGAGAACGGCCCTGACAAGGAGGTCGGCCGCGCCGCGACCTGGGAGGTCGACCGCGGCACCGGCGCGCACCGCATTTTTGCCAGCGGCCTGCGCAATCCCAATGGCATGGCGTGGGAGCCGGTCACCGGCATGCTTTGGACCGCCGTCAACGAGCGCGACGAGATCGGCAGCGACCTGGTGCCTGACTACATCACCTCGGTGCGCGATGGCGGCTTCTATGGCTGGCCCTATAGCTACTACGGACAGCACGTGGACCAGCGC
>JABFVP010000230.1 GCA_013362725.1 Cupriavidus sp. | reverse complement strand
CAGGACCGGCTGGTGGCCGACGCGCACGTCGCCGACGCCATCCTGTGCGGGCATGAAGGCGCAGTGCACCTGCTGCTGCCGGACCAGGCCACGCTGACCGCGCGCACCGGCCTCGATCCGTCGCGCCGGCTGTTCGAACTGGCATGGACGCCGAGCGCCGAAACCGAGCTGGTGCCGGCCGCAGCTGGTGCCGGCCTGTGGGACGCGGCGCTGAACCGCGGCGCGCTGGGCGTGGCCGCGCAGCAGCTGGGCCTGACACAGCGCATGCTCGACCTGGCGATCGACTACAGCGCGCAGCGCTATCAGTTCGGCAAGGCCATCGGCGCCTACCAGGCGGTCAAGCACCTGTTGGCCGACGTGGCGATCCAGCTGGAGTTTGCCAAGCCGGTGCTGCTGCGCGCCGCCGCGGCGCTGGCGCATGGCCTGCCGCATGCCGGCCTGCATGTTTCGCATGCCCGCGTCGCCGCCGCGCGCTGCGCGTGGAGCGCGGCACGGCAGGCGATCCAGGTCCATGGCGCGATGGGCTACACCTGGGAGCTGGACCTGCAGATCTTCACCAAGCGCGCGTGGGCCCTGGCGGGAAGCTGGGGCGACCGCGCGTTCCACAAGGCACGCCTGGGCGCGCACATCCTGGACGGCGAGCACGCGCTCGGCGCCGGCGCCACCTTTGCCTGAATGGCCCGACCCCAAGGAGACCAATGACCATGAAACACGCCTATATCGTTGATGCCCTGCGCACCCCCACCGGGCGCCGCAAGGGCGGACTGTCGCACGTCCACGGGGCCGACCTGGGCGGCTTCGTGCTGAGCGAGCTGGTGCGCCGCAACGGCATCCCGGCCGAGGACTACGACGACGTGGTGTTCGGCTGCGTCGACACCATCGGCCCGCTGGCCGGCAATATCGCGCGCAGCGCGTGGCTGGCGGCCGGGCTGCCGCTGACGGTGCCGGGCGTGACGGTGGACCGCCAGTGCGGCTCGTCGCAGCAGGCCGTGCACTTCGCCGCGCAGGCGGTGATGAGCGGCACGCAGGACGTGGTGATCGCCGGCGGCGTGCAGACCATGACGCAGATCCCGATCTCGTCGGCGATGCTGGCCGGGCAGGCGCTCGGCTTTGCCGACCCGTTCTCGGGCAGCAAGGGCTGGCAGGCGCGGTTCGGCGATGCGCCGGTGTCGCAGTTCCACGCCGCGCAGCGTATTGCCGAGCACTGGAAGCTGTCGCGCGAAGCCATGGAGGCCTATGCGCTGGAAAGCCACCAGCGCGCGGCCGCGGCGATCGAAGGCGGCCGCTTCGCGCGCGAGATCGTGCCGTGCGAGGGCGTGACCCGGGACGAAACTCCGCGTCCAGATACCACGCTGGCCAAGATGGCCGCACTCGAACCGCTGATGCCGGGCAGCTCGCTGACCGCGGCCGTGTCCAGCCAGACCGCCGATGCCGCGGCCGCGCTGCTGATCGTTTCGGAGGACGCGCTCAAGCGCTACGGCCTGACGCCGCGCGCCCGCATCGCCCACATGAGCGTGCTGGGCGACGACCCGCTGTGGATGCTGACCGCGCCGATTCCGGCGACGAAGCGCGCGCTGGAACGCAGCGGCCTGCGCCTGGCCGATATCGACGTGGTCGAGATCAACGAAGCGTTCGCCTCGGTGGCGATGGCGTGGCTGGCCGAGACCGGCTATGCGCCGGAGCGCACCAACCCCAACGGCGGCGCGATCGCATTGGGCCACCCGCTGGGTGCCACCGGCGCGCGCCTGATGACCACGCTGCTGCACGAACTCGAACGCAGCGGCGGCCGCTATGGCCTGCAGACCATGTGCGAGGGCGGCGGGCTGGCCAACGTCACCATCATTGAACGGCTGTAAGGAGAGCGCCATGGGAATCTGCAAGGGACGCACCGTCATCATCACCGGCGCCGGCGGCGGGCTGGGCCGCGCCTATGCGCTGGCCTTCGGCGCCGAGGGCGCCAACGTGGTCGTCAACGACATCCGGCGCGACGCGGCCGAGGCGGTCTGCGCGGAGATCCGCGCCGCCGGCGGCAGTGCGCTGGCCAGCGATGACGACATCACGCAGCTGGCCACCGCGCAGCGCATCGTCGATGCCGCGGTCGAGGCCTATGGCGAGGTCCACGTGCTGGTCAACAACGCCGGCATCTGCCGCGACCGCATGTTCGTCAGCCTGACCGAGTCGGACTGGGACGATGTCATGCGCGTGCACCTGCGCGGCCACTTCTGCCTGGCCAACCTGCTGGCGCGGCGCTGGCGCGATGCGGCCAAGGCCGGCCGTGCGGTCGACGCGCGCATCATCAACACCAGCTCCGGCGCGGGCCTGCAGGGCTCGGTCGGGCAATCGAACTACGCCGCCGCCAAGGCCGGCATCGCCGCGCTGACGCTGGTGCAGGCCGCGGAACTGGGCCGCTACGGCGTCACCGCCAATGCGCTGGCGCCGGCCGCGCGCACCGGCATGACCGAAGACGTGTTCGCCGACATGATGAAGGCGCCCGAAGGCGGCTTCGACTACTACGATCCGGCCAACGTCGCGCCGCTGGTGGTGTGGCTGGGCAGCGCGGAGTCTGCGCAGGTCAACGGGCGCATGTTCGAGGCGGCCGGCGGCATGGTGTCGGTGGCCGACGGCTGGCGCACCGGGCCGAAGGCCGACAAGGGCGCGCGCTGGCAGCCTGCCGAATTGGGCGCTGCGGTGAGCGGGCTACTGGCGCAGGCCGAGCCGCCCCAGGCGGTCTACGGCAGCTGAGCGCGACGGCCATGGATTTCTCTCCTTCCGTCGAACACCAGATGATCCGCGACAGCGCGCGCGACTACCTCGCCGCGCACAGCGATTCGGCAGCGGTGCGGCGCGTGACCGAGGCCGGGCCGGCTCACGACGACGCCCTGTGGCACGCGCTCGCGGGCGAGCTCGGCTGGTGCGGCATTGCGCTGCCGGAAGCCGTGGGCGGCGCCGGCCTGGGCGCGCCCGGGCTGGTGCTGCTGCAGGAACAACTGGGCCAGCGGCTGGCGTGCGTGCCGTTCTGGTCGACAGCATGCGTGGCGGCGCTGTGGCTGCAGCGCAGCGTCGGCCACAGTGGGCCGTGGCTGGAGCGGTTGGCCACGGGCGAGTGCCGCGCCGCGGCGGTGCTGCCGGACGATGGCAGCTGGCACTACGACGGTGTCCCGGTCAGTGCGCAGGCCGGCGCGGACGGCTTCGTGCTGCGCGGCAGCGCCGCGCAGGTCGCCGACCTCTCCGGCGCCGACTGGCTGCTGGTGCCGGCCCGGCTCGACGATGGCGAACCGGCGCTGTTGCTGCTGGAGCCCGCCGCGCTGGCGCAGGACGCGCGCTTCGCCATCGCGCCGCTGGACACGC
>JABFVP010000395.1 GCA_013362725.1 Cupriavidus sp. | reverse complement strand
GGTGCCGGGCGCTGGTGCCGCGGGTTTCTCGGCCGGGCTGTCGAGCGCACCGTGATCAAGCGCCGGCCACGCGGTTGGCGACGCGGGCGGCGGTGTCGCCGGTGCTGGTGCCGGAACCGCTTCGGCGAACTGGCGCTGCGCGTCGCGCGCATCGCGGTCGGCGACGGCTGCGTTGGCTTCGCGCAGTGCGCGCTCGATCTCGGCGTCGTCCATGCCGTCCTGCGGCGGCACGGCCATGTCCTCGGGCGACGACATCAGCATGGTCGGCGCATCCAGCGCCGGCACGTCGTAGCCGGGATCGATGGTCGGGGTGAAAGCGGGAGTCGGGGCAGGCGCCGCTTGTGCCGAGGCGGGCGGCGCGGTGGCTTCAGGGGCAGCAGGGGCGGGCGCGGCGGACGCCACCGGATTCTGTGCCGGGGCCGGGGCGCTGCCTGCCGGCAGCGGAATCTCTATCAGGTGCTCGCGCGCGTCGAACACCGTTTCGCACTGGCCACAGCGCACCAGCCCCTGGCGCAGCCGCAACTGGTCGGCGACCAGCCGGAAGGCGGTGCGGCAGGCGGGGCAGCGCGTGACTAGCTTGACGGCGGCCATCGGACGCAATCAGGGACGGGTGCCGTGCAGGCAGACCCAGCCTTCCTCGCTGCGCCACACCGTCAGCGGCAGCCAGGGCGCGTAAGCCGCGGCGACTTCGTCGGCCTGGCGCTCAAGCACGCCGGACAGCACCAGCCGCCCGCCGGCGCGCACGCGCGCGCTCAGCATGGCCGCCATCAGCTTGAGCGGGTTGGACAGGATATTGGCGACCACCAGGTCGTAGCTGGCGTCGGACACCGATTCCGGCAGTGCGAACGAGGCCTCTACGCGGTTGCGCTCGGCGTTGTAGCGCGATGCTTCCACGGCATTGGGATCGATGTCGATGCCGACCGTGTCGCCGGCGCCCAGCTTGCGCGCCACGATCGCCAGGATGCCGGAGCCGCAGCCGTAGTCGAGCACGGTTTCGCCCGGCGTCAGGTTCTGCTCCAGCCACTGCATGCACAGCCGCGTGGTGGGATGGCTGCCGGTGCCGAAGGCCAGGCCCGGGTCGAGCTCCAGCACCACGGCGTCGGGCTCGGGTGCGTCGTGCCACGACGGCACCACCCAGATGCGCTCGCCCACGCGGATCGGCTCGAATTGCGATTGCGTCAGCCGCACCCAGTCCTGGTCCTCGACCGCGCGCAGCTGGTACGCCGGCACCGGGTCGATGCCGAGCTGGTTGGCGGCGGCTGCCACCACCACGGCCGGGTCGGCGTCGTCGCCGAACAGCGCGACCACGCGCGAGCGGTTCCACGCGAGTTGCTTCGGTTCCAGCCCGGGCTCGCCAAAGAGCGGCTGCTCGTCGGGCGTGTCGGCGTCGGCGTCTTCCACCGAAACCGACAGCGCGCCGAGGTCGAACAGGGCGTCAGACCAGGCTTCAGCCTGGTCCTGCGCCACTTCGATCACACATTCCTGAAATGCCACGGGCTTCCTTCTGTTGCTGCGGATTGCTCGGGCCGATGCTCAGGCCTTTGCGCGTTCTGCCAGCCGATGCTCGAGATAATGGATGCTGGTGCCGCCT
Organism: Cupriavidus sp.; assembly: GCA_013362725.1. Lineage (GTDB taxonomy): Bacteria > Pseudomonadota > Gammaproteobacteria > Burkholderiales > Burkholderiaceae > Cupriavidus. The sequence goes on along the minus strand of JABFVP010000395.1, from coordinate 1,772 downwards.
TCGACGAAGTTGGCGTCCATCATCAGCTCGCGGTGCAGCGGCACGTTGGTCTGGATACCGTCCACCACCATTTCCGACAGCGCGATGCGCATGCGGGCGATGGCCTGCTCGCGCGTGGCGCCGTAAGTGATGATCTTGCCGATCATCGAATCGTAGTTGGGCGGGACGAAGTAACCATCATACGCGTGCGAGTCGACCCGCACACCCGGGCCGCCGGGCATGTGCCAGGCGGTGATGCGGCCCGGCGACGGCGTGAACTTGAACGGGTCCTCGGCGTTCACGCGGCATTCGATCGCGTGGCCGCGGAACTGCACGTCCTTCTGGCGGAAGCGCAGCTTTTCGCCGAAGGCGATGCGGATCTGCTCCTGCACGATGTCGATGCCGGTGATCATCTCCGTGACCGGATGCTCGACCTGCACGCGCGTGTTCATCTCGATGAAGTAGAACTCGTTGTTCTCGTACAGGAATTCGAAGGTGCCGGCGCCGCGGTAGCCCATCTTCTTGCAAGCCTCGGCGCAGCGGTCGCCGATGCGCTCGATCAGGCGGCGCGGGATATGCGGCGCGGGGGCTTCCTCGATCACCTTCTGGTGGCGGCGCTGCATCGAGCAGTCGCGCTCGCCCAGCCAGATGGCCTGCTTGTGCTGGTCAGCCAGGATCTGGATTTCCACATGGCGCGGGTTCTCGAGGAACTTCTCCATGTAGACCTCGGGATTGCCGAAGGCACGGCCGGCTTCTTCGCGCGTCATGTTGACGGCGTTGATCAGCGCGGCTTCGGTATGCACCACGCGCATGCCGCGACCACCACCGCCGCCGGCGGCCTTGATGATCACCGGGTAGCCGACGCGGCGCGCGGTCGCCAGGATTTCCTTGGGATCGTCGGGCAGCGCGCCGTCCGAGCCCGGCACGCACGGCACGCCGGCCTTGATCATGGCCTGCTTGGCCGAGACCTTGTCGCCCATCAGCCGGATGCTGTCGGCGGTCGGGCCGATAAAGACGAAGCCGGACTTTTCCACGCGCTCGGCAAAGTCCGCGTTTTCGGACAGGAAGCCGTAGCCGGGGTGGATGGCCTGCGCGTCGGTCACCTCGGCGGCCGAGATGATGGCGGGCATGTTCAGGTACGACAGCGGCGACGGGGCCGGGCCGATGCAGACGGCTTCGTCTGCCAGGCGCACGTACTTGGCCTCTTTGTCGGCCTCGGAGTACACCACGACCGTCTTGATGCCCAGCTCGCGGCAGGCGCGCTGGATGCGAAGAGCGATTTCGCCGCGGTTCGCGATCAGAATTTTTTCAAACATGGTCTCTCTCTGCGAGATCAGTAGCGGTCCCGCTGCGCGGCGCCATGGCGCGCCGGGCGCGCTCCGCGATGGCCGGTGGCCATCCGGGCGGCGAGACTGCGGGAACTGCATGGAACTGCACGGAGCGGGCTGCGAAGCCCGCAACATCCGTGGCGCCGGAAGCGCCCTGGCATGCCGCGCGAGGAGCGTCGCAGCGGACCGCTGGCGCGGGCGGCTGCAGCATCGGGCCCGGCATGCCGGTCAGGATCAGCCGATGACGAACAGCGGCTGGCCGTATTCCACGGCCTGGCCGTTCTCGACCAGGATTTCCTTGATGACGCCGGCCTTGTCGCACTCGATCTCGTTGAGCAGCTTCATGGCTTCGATGATGCAGACGGTCTGGCCTTCCTTGACGGTGTCGCCGACGTTGACGAAGGGCGCGGCGCCGGGCGACGGGGCACGGTAGAAGGTGCCCACCATGGGTGAGGTCACCACATG